>JAENYQ010000024.1 GCA_016841675.1 Desulfotomaculum sp. | reverse complement strand
GCATGTCCAGTAAAATGAAAACGGCCAAACAGCCCGGCTTTATTTTACCCACCCGGTCGCCCTGGCCCACTGCCAATGCACCGTCGGCGGTGGCCATACGCAGCGCTTCCCGGGCTGGTAGCGCAGTGGCTTGGCCGGTACTGACTTTCTGCAGCAGGGCGGCGGTCCGCATTTCCTCCATCATGTCCAAATTATTATTGCTGGCAGCGCCGTCGGTTCCCAGCCCAACTAGTACTCCGGCTTCTTTCAACCTGGTTATCGGGGCAACGCCGCTGGCCAGTTTCATGTTGCTTTGCGGGTTGTGGGCAATGCCGACCCGGTTGCGGGCCAATATTTCTATATCCCGGTCATCCAGGTGCACACAGTGGGCAGCCAGCGTCGGAATTTCAAACAGCCCCGTTTCTTCCATTAAAATAACCGGTGAACGGCCGTACTTCTCTAATATTTCACTTGTTTCATCTTCAGTTTCGGCCAGGTGAATGTGAATGCCCACGTTCATTTTGCCGGCTTGTTCAATAACCTTTTTCAGATATTCCGGTGGGCAGGTGTAGGGTGCGTGGGGTCCGAACATAGCCGTTACACGTCCGCCGGCACCACCGTGCCATTGTTCAATAAAGGCAGTGCTTTCTTCCATGGCTATTTCAGCGTTAGGGCCAAGCCCTACCATGCCGCGGCTCAGCACTGCCCGCAGGCCGGATTCATCAACGGCCTGAGCCACTCGGTCCATGGCAAAGTACATGTCCGTAAAGGTAGTTGTCCCGCCTTTAATCATTTCAGCGCAGCTAAGCATAGTGCCCTTGTATATATGGTCCGGGGTTAGGTGTTCCTCCAAAGGCCATATTTTTTCATTTAGCCATTGCATTAGAGGCAGGTCATCGGCATACCCCCTAAACAGGGTCATGGCTGCGTGGGTATGGCAGTTTACAAATCCCGGCATGGCTACCATTCGTGGACGGTCCATTATTTGATCTGGTTTGAAATCCACCGGAGTCGAGCCCGCAGTTCCCACGTGATAGATCTGATTGTTTTTAATGGCAATCTCGCCATCTCGGATAATATCTGCTTCCCCGTCCATGGTCAAGACGGCCATGCACTTGATCAACAGGTTTGACACTTGTCCAATCAACCTCCTCAGTTCCCTTGGGGTTAGACTTAATTCAGTAGTCAGAATCCAGGAGTCAGAATTCAGAATTTACCAAGAATATGCTTCAGTAATTTATATACCGTGGGCGATGTTTAAAGTGTTTTCGCTAGTTCTTTCATTCTGACTCCTGACTCCGTAATTCATTTTTGATTAATAGTTATTCTTTGGGCTGCCCGTATTCGTATAGGAACTGGTGTCTTAAAGTCTGGACATCATCCTGAGCTATAATTTCCACCCGGCCCATCGTGGTGGCCCATGCATAGACCTGGGCGGCCTTTTCCACCACCAGGCATACCTGGTAAGCCTCGGCTACATCCCGGCCCATACCCACCAGACCGTGGTTGGCCAGCAGCACGGCATTGCTTTCACCCAAGGCCTCAACGGCAGCCGCCGCCAGGTTGAAGGTGCCGGCCCTGGCGTAACGGGCCACCGGTACCGCGCCGCCCACCAGTTGTGCCATTTCCTCCAGAATGGGCGGCAAAGACTTGCCGGCCACCGCCAGGGCACAGGCATATATGCTGTGGGTATGCACAATGGCACCGACTTCTTCACGGGCATTGTATATGGATAGATGCATTTTTAGTTCGGTGGATGGCCGGCGCTCACTGTTAATAACGTGGCCGCTGCCGTCCACTACCACCAAGTCTTTTTTCTTAATCCTGTCATATGGAATACCGCTGGGTGTAACCACGTAATAAGGCTCACCCGGCACCCGGGCGGAAATATTACCACAGGTGCCCGTTACCAGACCGCCGGCAGCCATCATGCTGCCTGTTTGCTGGATTTGTTCTCTCATTATTTCCACTGCCAGAGACATACCTTTACTCTCCCTTATTCACACTGCCAATCGTTGATGTAGCTAAACTGTTCATTAGACAGGCGGTCTATATCAATGCCTAGTGATTTCAATTTCAACTCGGCCACCCGTTGGTCAATGTCATGGGCCACATAGTATACTTTTCGATCCATTTTCCCATCGTATCGCGCGATATGCAACGCGGCTAGGGCTTGTAGAGCAAAGGACATATCCATAATTTCGGCCGGATGTCCGTCCCCCGCAGCCAGGTTAACCAAGCGCCCCTCGGCCAGCAGGTACAGACGCCGGCCATCCGGGAGGAGAAACTCTTCGATATTATTGCGCACTGTGCGGCGTGATACAGAGACCTTTTCCAATTCCGGAATATTGATTTCTACGTCAAAGTGGCCGGCGTTAGCCATAATAGCCCCGTCTTTCATGCGCCGGAAATGTTTTTCTCTCAGCAGGTCGCGACAGCCGGTAACGGTAACAAAGATATCTCCCAGCGCGGCGGCCTCCACGCTGTGCATAACCCGGTAACCGTCCATGTAGGCTTCGACGGCTTTAACCGGATCCACTTCACAGACAATTACATTGGCTCCCAAGCCCCTAGCCCGCATGGCCACACCTTTGCCACACCAACCGTAGCCCATAACTACGGCGACCTTACCCGCCACTACCAGGTTGGTGGTGCGCAGGATGCCGGACCATGCGGACTCACCGGTGCCGTAACGGTTATCAAAAAGGTACTTACAGCGGGCATCATTTACGGCAATCATCGGGAAAAGCAGTTTACCCGCCTTTTCCAGAGCCCGTAAACGAAGTACCCCGGTGGTGGTTTCCTCCGCCCCGCCGATGACCTCGCCGGCTTGGTGCTGCAGTTCGGTGTGCAAAAGATGGACCAAGTCACCACCGTCATCAATAACGATTTGCGGCCGGTTGCCCAGGGTCAGGTGCAGGTGGTCATTATATTCCTGTGGTGAAGCGTTATACCAGGCGTAAACTTGCATGCCCGCATATGCCAGTGCCGCCGCCACATCGTCCTGGGTGGACAGCGGGTTGGAACCGGTGACGGATACATCTGCCCCGCCTGCTCTAAGTACTTCAGCCAGGTAGGCAGTTTTTGCTTCCAGGTGTATACTTAAGGCAATGCGCAAACCCTGAAACGGTTTTTCCCGTTCAAACTCTTCCCGGATTGCGTTAAGCACCGGCATGTGCACCCGCACCCAGTCAATTTTTAACCGTCCCTGCTGGTGCAGGTTGATGTCCCGGACAGTATAGTTGGACAAACAATCACTCCCTTTTAGAAGACCACTGAAAAGGTCTAGGTTCGGGTCATTCTGATTTAAGCTAACTGCAATAAAGAAACTCTTATGGTTTTAAATGCTTAGACGCTCAGAATTACCATGCGTACCCGCATCACGATAAATGAATACAATCTACCTTCGTCAAGATTAAGCTTGTCATCCTGAGCGTAGCGAAGGATCTAGTCTTTAAGATTCTTCGCTGCGCTCAGAATGACAATGACAGATTCGTTGTATTCATAGCAATGACAATCTTGGCTATTGAGCATATTAATTGACTTTATCAGTTCCCTGCTCTTTTAGAATTACTTGATAATCTTAATCATTTGTTTAGTGCCGCCAAAGTTTCACTATATGGAGGGTAAGCCACACCGCGGTCGGTAATAATGGCGTTTACCAACCGGGCGGGGGTAACATCAAAGGCCGGGTTCCAGACTTTAACCCCTTCTGGTGCCACCCTGCGCCCGGCAAAGTGCGTGACTTCCCGCTCGTCCCTTTCCTCAATGGGGATGTCCAAACCAGATGAAATATTAAAATCAATAGTTGACATGGGTGCGGCCACGTAAAATGGTATCCCGTGCGCACTGGCCAGCACCGCCACACCGTATGTGCCTATTTTATTGGCCACGTCACCGTTGCCGGCGATGCGGTCCGCACCCACGATAACCAGGTCTACCATGCCCAGGGCCATTAGGTACCCGGCCATGTTATCGGTCAGTAAGGTTACCGGAATTTCTTCCTGCAACATCTCCCAGGTGGTCAACCGGGCTCCCTGCAGCAGGGGCCTGGTTTCATCTGCAAACACGCTGACATCCTTACCCGCATCGCGAGCCGCCCTGATGACACCAAGGGCGGTACCAAGACCTGCCGTAGCCAGGGCTCCGGCGTTGCAATGGGTTAGAACCGCCGCTTTTTGCGGCACCAGCGTCTGACCGTATTCACCCATACGGCGGTTGCTTTCTAAATCTTCCCGGTATATAGTGTGGGCTTCACTCAATAATAATTCCTTTAGCGCTGCAACGTCATCAGTATCGTTTTGGCGCAGCAGGCCCAGCATTCGGTCCAGCGCCCATTTTAAATTTACCGCCGTGGGCCGGGTGGCGTTTAGTTGAGAGGCGATTTTCTCCACCGCGGCAATAAACTGACCTTTATTGGGGGCCTCAGTTCCACGCGCTCCCAGGGCCAGGCCATAAGCGGCAGCGGCACCAATGGCCGGAGCGCCACGCACGCTAAGCCTGTAGATAGCGTCGCATACAGTAGGGACTTCCCGGCAGTTAATATACTCGGTTTTTTCAGGCAGCAGTGTTTGATCAAGTATTTCCAAACAGCCGTTATTCCAGCGCATAGTATCCAATTACTTCACCGCCTTTTGCAATTGTCTATTCCACCGCCGAAGGATCCTCAAGTGGTTCGCGACATTCGCAGGGAGCGTCTTCATCCAAGTCGTCGATGGACCCCATCACCAGTTTCCTCAGGTTATGCACGTTTTCATTCATGATATCCACCACTTCCTGATGGGAGAGCTTGGTTTTCGAGATACCGGCAGCAAAGTTTGTAACCATGGCAATAGTAGCATAGCAAATTTTGGCTTCCCTGGCCAGAACAACTTCGGGCACGCTGGTCATCCCCACCAGATCCCCCCCCAGTTGACGGAACATGCGGATTTCCGCCGGAGTTTCAAAACGCGGGCCTTCGGCGCACACATATGTACCGGCGCTATGGTAACGCAGACCGTTTTTTTCCGCTGCCTCCCGCAGTACACCCCGCAAGCGGGGACAGTACGGGTCGGTCATATCCAGGTGCACCACGCCCTGCTCCACAAAAGTCTGGTGCCTGGACTTGGTAAAATCCAGGAACTGATCCATAAACACAAAATTACCTGGTTCCATCCCCATGTTCAGGGAACCCACCGCGGCAGTGGCAAAGACATTTTTCACGCCCAACAAACGCAATCCGTAAATGTTGGCCCGGTAATTCACCAGGTGCGGCGGTACCGAGTGATCTTCGCCGTGCCTGGCCATGAAAGCTACTTTTTTGCCCTTGTATGAGCCTACTTTCACCTTCACGCGGCCAAATGGTGTTTCCACCGTTTCCTCACCGATATCTGAGAGTATATTGGGGTCGTACACCCCGGTGCCGCCGATAATTGCAATTTTAACGGTCATAATTACATCTTACCTCCGTCTAATTGTTTATATTAGCTTAACTTTCCTCGTTACCTAATATTCGCCTTTAGCCCAATGATTCCTTTAAATGGGCAGTATATCGCTGGAGGGGACACCTTAAAGAGTTTTCTGGTTAACCATCGGTTCAAATCGTAGGGGCACCCCTTGCGGGTGCCCGGTTTACCCATACACCCCGCATCTCTCCAGCTAAAAAAAAGAAAGGAATTAAAAATGAAAGAATACGTTAAAGCTTTTGTAACTTATTTCTGATATATTTTAAGAACGCTTATTTATAACCCGGAGGCTAATTAATACTATCCAGCCGGGTTAATATAGAATTACATTAGTCACGGGGGGTGCGTTTTTTGGCAAACATTGAAAAAATAAACGTTCCATCTAAAAAAAATGCGGCAAAAAAAATAGCGGTTAAGATTTCAGGCATGAGCTGCGCCGCCTGCTCCAGCCGCGTTGAACGAGTACTTTCCGGCATGTCCGGCGTGGAAAATGCCCGGGTAAACCTGGCCACCGAGACTGCCACCGTAGAATACCATCCAGAATCGCTGGATGCAGAAAAAATTTATGCAACTATAAAGGAAATAGGTTATCAACCGGTAACTTCCCGAACCGAACTGGCACTATCCGGCATGAGCTGCGCTGCCTGCGCGTCCAGAATAGAGAAGGTGCTGAACAAGGTACCGGGCGTTTCCCACGCCGCTGTCAACTTCGCCACGGAAAAAACGGTGGTACAGTATAACCCGGCCGAGGTGGATGTACAGCAAATTAAAAAAGCAGTTGCCGATGCCGGATATAAAGCCGCCGAAGTGGGCGACCGCAACACTGCCGACCTGGAAAGTGAGGAAAGAGCCAGAGAGATTCGCAGACAAAAACAACTGGTAATTTTTTCAGGCATTCTTTCCGCCCCCCTGATGGTTTATATGCTGGCTATGGTTTTTAACCTGCATGAAACTGCACTGCCGTTTTTCTTTAACCCATACTTCCAGTTCGCTTTGGCTACGCCCATCCAGTTCATTGCCGGGGGCAATTTTTACAGGGAGGCCTTTATCGCACTGCGCGGCGGCGGTGCCAATATGTCCGTACTGGTGGCCATGGGAACATCCGCAGCGTATTTCTACAGCGTAGCCGTTACTTTTTGGGGCCGGCACATGGGAACACATGAAGTATATTTCGAAACCAGCGCTATTATAATTACTCTTGTTTTACTGGGCAAAACCTTGGAAACCATAGCCAAAGGCAGAACATCCGAGGCCCTTAAGAAGTTGATCGGACTGCGCGCCAAAACCGCCCGAGTAATTAGAAACGGCCAGGAAACCGAAATACCAATTGATGAAGTGGAGGTAGGCGACCTGGTGGTGGTGCGCCCGGGTGAAAAAATTCCCGTGGACGGCATAATCAGAGAAGGTTATTCCACTGTGGATGAATCAATGCTTACCGGTGAGAGCGTACCAGTGGACAAAAAAGCGGGCGACAATATCATAGGCGCCACCATCAATAAACTGGGCACATTTAAATTTGAAGCCCAAAAGGTGGGCAAAGACACCGCCCTGGCACAAATCATTAAAATTGTTGAAGAGGCGCAAGGCTCCAAGGCCCCCATCCAGCGCATGGCCGACGTAATCTCGGCCTACTTTGTGCCCGCCGTAGTGGTGGTGGCAGTGATCACCTTCATCGCCTGGTACTTTTTTGGTGCACCGGGCAATATTACCCGTGCAATGATGAACTTCACCGCGGTATTGGTAATTGCCTGTCCCTGCGCGCTGGGTCTGGCTACGCCAACATCCATTATGGTGGGTACAGGTAAGGGAGCGGAAAACGGTATATTAATCAAAAGCGGTGAATACTTGGAAAAGGCTCATAAGCTCACTACCTTGGTCCTGGATAAGACTGGGACGATAACCAAGGGTGAGCCGGCCCTGACCGACTTGGTTCCGGCATCGGCATACGCCTCTAAAGAAGAATTGTTAATCAGCTTGGCTGCGGCAGCGGAGAAAAACTCTGAGCATCCGTTGGCCCAAGCGATAGTGCATCACGCGCATGAAAAAGGGATCACCCCGGATGACCCCCGAGAGTTCGATGCCATCCCCGGGCATGGGGTTAAAGCTGCGGTTGGCGACAGCCGGGTTTTACTTGGCACCAGAAAACTGATGCATCAACATCAAGTTAAAATCACTGAACTGCTGCCGATTGTAGAAAGGTTGGAGTCAGAGGGCAAAACGGCCATGATACTGACATTAAACGAGAGCCCCGCAGCAGTTATTGGCGTTGCCGACACGATCAAGGACAGTTCCAAGGCAGCCATCCAACAATTGCAAAACATGGGCTTGGAGGTATGGATGCTTACCGGGGATAATCAGCGCACTGCCGAAGCCATTGCCAACCAGGTGGGTATTACCAAGGTGCTGGCCGAAGTGCTGCCGGAGGATAAAGCTAAACAGGTGGAGAGGCTGCGCAGCCAGGGCAAAGTGGTGGGCATGGTCGGTGACGGTATTAATGACGCCCCGGCGCTGGTTACGGCAGACGTGGGCTTTGCCATCGGAACCGGTACTGACGTGGCCATAGAAGCAGCCGATATTACCCTGATGCGGGGTGATTTGTCAGGTGTGGTCACCGCTATCAAACTCAGCCGCGCCACTATCCGGAATATTAGGCAAAACCTTTTCTGGGCCTTGATCTATAATACCGTGGGTCTCCCTGTGGCCGCCATGGGCTTGTTAAACCCGGTGGTTGCTGGTGCAGCCATGGCATTTAGCTCGGTATCGGTGGTTACTAACGCTTTAAGACTTAAAAAATTTAAGCCTGATAATGTTTAGAGTTTTCATTAGATAAATATTAACAATGCCTGGGAAGGGTTATTGATCAGTTAAATTCAACAAGGTTTACTTTGCAATATGCTCTTGTAAAATAGCCAAAAGCCGGCTTCTAAGCCGGCTTTTGCTAGTGTTTCTACTTGTGCAATAAACTCGGTAAAAACGTAGCAATTTCTGGCACTAACATGAGTAAGACAATGAGTGCCGTAATAGCATATAAAAACGGCCATATGCCACGGAAAATTGTCTCCAGCGGAACGTCTGGTGCAACTCCCTTAATAACATATACGTTAACCCCCACTGGCGGAGTAATAACTCCAGCCGCCGCTACTAATAGTATCATAACCCCAAACCAAATAGGGTCATATCCTAACGTGTTCACGACCGTAGGGTAAAAAATGGGCACGGTTAATAAAATTAACGCTAAAGCATCCATAAAGAAACCCAGTACTAAATAAATCAGCAATATAATGCCCATCACAACAAATGACGGTAACGGTAAAGCTTCTATCCACCCGCCTAATTCAAAAGGCAGTCGGGTGATGGCTATAAAGCGACCAAACACATTAGCGCATGCTATCAAAAACATAATCATTGCTGTGGTTTGCAACGTGTCATACAGCGAACTTTTTAGGCCGGCCCACTTTAATTGTCTAGTAAGTACAGTAATTAAAAAAACACCTGCGGCTCCAACAGCACCTGCCTCAGTCGGTGTAAACCAACCCACAAATAGTCCCCCCAGAGAAAGGGCGAAAACAATGCCAACTTCCAAAAGTCCACCACGTCTTAACGCTACCCATCTCTCTTTCCAAGTTGCCTTCTCGCCGCAAGGAGCAAGTTTAGGATCCCTTAGTGTTAAGATATAAACTACTGCCATAAACATAAGCATGAGCAGAATGCCGGGTATTATCCCCGATAGAAACAGATCCCCAATCGAATTTTCTGTAATCACACCGTAGATGATAAAGAGAGTGCTGGGTGGGATTAACACCCCAAGAATGCCACCTGCTGCGATACTTGCTGTGGCCAGTGAGACATTATAGCCACGTTTTCTCATTTCAGGTATGGCTATAGAGCCAATGGTAGCAGAGGTAGCCATATTAGATCCGGAAATTGCTCCAAAAAGCGCTGCTGTTCCCTCAGCAGCAATTGCCAACCCACCGGGAAGATGTCCCATTAACTTATATACAAAATCGAACAGTCTGGCGCCTAAACCTGAATAATAAGCTAAAAAGCCCATCCAAACAAACAACGGAATAACACTTAACGAATAGGAAGAAAAAGTAGAAAACAACTCTGTAGCAACCATTTTAAAGGCAACCACAGGCGCATTAATAATACAGATGCCAAAAATGCCGGTGATCAACATGGCATAGGCAACAGGCATGCGCAAGGCCATAAAAACAAAAAACAATATAACGCCGATGAGCCCTGTCAGCATAGGATCCATTTATTGATCACCTTCTTTAACGAATAAATTCAATACCCTGCCAAAAACCACCAGGGCAAGCATACCGGTCCCCACGGCAATTATAATGATAAATGGGGCAAATGGAATCCCAATCGTAGTAGTGACCTCATGATTCATGCGCATCGTATTGGCATGCTGTACCAAATACCAGGTAACTAATAAAAGAATAACAATAACGATGGAGCTGATAATGAAATCTATAATTTTTTGTACTTTAAAAGGAAGACGTTGTACGAATAAACTTACTGCAACATGCCCATCCTTAACCGCACAATAGGCAATTGATAAAGAAATGACAACCGACGTCGCTATGATTACCATATCATAGGAGCCCTTAATGGCCGAACCGAAAACAACCCTCACAATAACATTAGCTACTACAAGAATCGTAATTAAGACAAGAACTATGGCAGCTAAATCTTTAACCCAGTCGTTAATTTGATTAATCACCTTGTTATAAAGTTTTATCACCTTTTCAACATCCCTTGTAATATAATAATAGAGCTGGGCTTGCCCCGATAAAAACAAGCACACCAACGGCGGGTTTACTCTTTATTTCCGAGCTTCTGCCGCCTTAACGGGAGCACCCAGGCCCGTGTTTCCGCAAAGTCTGAGGCTGGACCGCTAGCTTGGACCTGGAACTCTTATTAAGAGTCGTGCAGCGTTCAGTAACATAGTTATTGCGTGGACATAAAGCCAGGGCGGAGTTTGCAATATATCCACCCTGGTTTTAAACCTTACCGCAGATTAATTCCGTTCCAGTGTGCTTAAGAATGACCCACTATGTAGGGTCAGGTGCTGACAAAGTCGTTACTTATTTATGGAATTCGTTATTATATTTATCGGTCAGCTCTACAACTTTAGCCATGACTGCTTGCCCATCTATACCTTTTTCATCCAATGATTTAGCATATTCGCCCTGTAACGGCTTAAGCTTTTCCTTCCATCTTGCATTTTCTTCATCAGAGAGCGTTATTATTTCATTGCCATTCTCAACGGCAAAATCAAGACCCTGTTGACTTAATCCACCTTCTTTATCCCACAATTCAGTAGCAACCATAAATACTTCCTCGTTAACTTCATTAATGGCATCTTGGATATCTTTGGGGAAGGAATTCCATACGTCTTTATTCATTGTGCACCAGTGAACAGTATTATAAATTACACTAGATTGGGTGACATATTTGGTAACTTCTCCTAATTTAAAAGCTTTAAGTGGTTCAGCAGGCAATATGGCTCCATCTACTACTCCTTTAGACATCGAATCATAAGACTCGGCTATGGTTATACCAACTGGAACTGCACCCAATAATTCCAGCGTATCAACATTTGCACCGCTGGCTCGAATTTGCATGCCTTTCAAATCTTCCATAGTTCTTACCGGCTTTGTCGTCATTAGAACCCCGGGGGAAATGCCGTATATGAACATAAGCTGGGTATCCTCAAGTTCTTTGGGTTTAAGTTCATTAACCAGATCACGGGCAACATAGCTGGCTACTTTAGCGCTTTTGTACTCAATTCCTCCCACATACATGGCATTTAATACAGGCAACCTGCCAATATTATAACCGGAGACATCGTGACCGACATCCGCAACACCGGACACAACTCCTTCATAAATATCACCATTTTTTAATAAGGTTCCCGCTGGATAATAATCCACTTTTACCAAGCCGTCAGTGACTTCTTCAACTCTTTTACCCCAGTGCTGCATCATCGCTATCGATGTCGGGTGAGTATTGGGGAAGAAATCGGCATACTTTAATGTTATCGGTTTCATCGTTTCCTCAACTGCAGTATTCTCATCTGCAGCAGGTCCCTCTGTCGTACCTCCTCCGCACCCCGCAAGAAGAACTAACATAGCAATTAAGGCAATTGAAAATAATAAACTTTTTTTGAATTTCAAAATTATTACCTCCCTATTTGATTGTGTTAATAGACTCTCGGCATTCACTTTGCTAAAGGCTACCAACTGAAAATTCTTTTTAATATTTTTAATAAAAATTAACTTGTTTACCAAAAATAAGCATGAAGTGAATTATTTTTTCATACTAAAACTTTTAGAGTGTTAATAAACATACTGATTGATTTCCAATAGATTGACTACTTGATTTAAACCTGAACTCATTTTTGAAAGATTAAGAGCGTTAGGCTTCTTGTGGTCTGTCCATTTTTAAGCTTAAGTTGAAATCTTCAGTTATTTTCTTTTAATGCAACTGTGCGAACCGATGAATTCAGATAGTCTTTTAAATATTTTAAAATCTCTGAACCGTAAAAACACTTTCAATTACCTAAAGCTTGTACACTTATCCTCCTTTCGTTTTTATCTCTTTCCTTAATCAACTAGTATATTCAATAGTATTCTTCGTCAGAATTAAAGATCCTTTTCAAATTTTTATTTTTTTTAAATAACTTGTCAGACAAAAGTTTATTTTGCCCCCTTTATGGAGCAGGGGGCTTTTAGGGAAGAACATCACATTTAGGGGACTGACTTTAATTCTTTTATCCGGCTTGTTGCTGGTTATTCTCTGTTTCAAAAAGTGCGTCCACGAATTCACGGGCGTTAAAGGGACGCAGGTCCCCAATACCCTCTCCGATACCAATCAGTTTTACCGGCACATCCAGAACTTGCTTTATAGCTACAACCACGCCCCCCCGGGCTGTGCCGTCCAGTTTGGTTAAAGCTACACCGGTGACGCCCACTGCTTCTTTAAACAGTCGGGCCTGGTTGATGGCATTTTGGCCGGTGGTGGCATCTAACACCAGCAGCACTTCCTGTGGAGCACCGGGCATTTCCCGCCCCAGTACCCGATGTATTTTCTTTAGTTCATCCATCAGGTTGCTCCTGGTGTGCAGCCGACCGGCGGTGTCAACAATCAAAACATCTATATTCCTTGCTTTGGCGGCCTGCAGCGAGTCGTATGCCACCGCGGCCGGATCGGAACCCTCATTGTGTTTGATGACGTTGATACCTGCCCGCTGGCCCCATATCTCCAACTGGTCGATTGCCGCCGCTCGGAAAGTGTCGGCCGCACCAAGCAGTACACTTTGGCCATCTGCCTTTAGATTATGGGCCAGTTTACCAATGGTGGTGGTCTTTCCAACACCGTTAACCCCTACCACCATAATCACGGTAGGCTTACCGCCATTCAGATTTAATGAGGAAGTTTCCGCACCCAGTATCTCCAGCATCTGTTCCTTTAATAATTTCTTTAATTCTTCCGGTTCACCGATGCGCCGTTTCTTTACTTCTGTGCGCATCTTTTCCACCAGGTCTAAGGCGCCTTCGATGCCAACGTCAGCCTGAATAAGTGCTTCCTCTAGTTCTTCATACAATTCCTCGTCTATATGCCGGCGCCCGGTGACAATGGTATCAATTTTCTCGACAAAATTTTTGCGGGTTTTGCTTAGGCTTTCTTTAAGTTTACCAAACAGACCCATTTTTTACCTCCCCGGCGCGTTCTTCTTTGGATATTCTTTCTAAAGCCATTCTGGCCGCGTGCTGCTCGGCTTCTTTTTTCGATCGACCTCTGCCCTCACCCAATCGGATTCCCAGGTGCATTACTATGGTGGTGAACATCTTGTCATGATCGGGACCTGATTCGTCCACAATCCGATAAGTCACGGGTTCAGTGGAGTCACGCTGCAGCAGTTCCTGTAATTCGGACTTGTAATCACGGAGTGCCTGGCCTGTAATAACGTCTTCCATAACATCGTCCAGCAGGCGCAGTGTGACGCGACGGGATTCTTCAAGACCGGCGTCCAGGTAAATAGAACCAAGCAGTGCCTCAACGGCGTCCGCCAGCAAAGAAGTACGTTCACGTCCGCCGGTCCGTTCTTCACCACGACCCAATAGAATGAATCTGCCCAACTCCAGACTCCTGGCCACCCTGGCCAGGGACGTTTCACAAACCGTCAGGGCACGCATCTTGGACAGCTCACCCTCGGTTTTGTCCTGAAATAGTTTGTAATAGTGCTCGCTAACGATTATTTGTAGTACGGCGTCACCTAAAAATTCGAGACGTTCGTTATTAGATTCTTCCCTGTCCCGGCTTTCGTAGGTGAATGAACTGTGCACCAGCGCCCGGTGCAAGAGGGATTGGTCACGCCATCTATATTGTAACAGCTGCTGCAATTTTTGCATATCCGTTACCGGCTTACCCATAAATTTTCAGCCTTTCCTTTAGAAACTAAACCTTTGAAAAATCAATGTGGCATTGTGACCTCCGAAACCGAAAGAATTAGTCAGCGCAGCATCGACCACTTTTTGACGTGCATTGTTGGGCACGTAGTCCAAATCGCATTCCGGGTCCGGATGATCCATGTTTATGGTGGGAGGAATTACCCCCCTGGTAATGGATAACGCGCATACCGCCGCTTCCAGGCCGCCCGCAGAGCCTAATAGGTGACCGGTCATTGACTTGGTAGAACTTATAGCCAGTTTAGCGGCATGCTCTCCGAACACTTCCTTAATCGCCAATGTCTCCAATTTATCACCTAAAGGTGTGGAAGTGCCGTGAGCGTTGATATAATCAACTTTATCAGGCGCCAGGCCGGCATCATCCAGGGCCATGCGCATCGCCGATGCTGCCCCGGTTCCCTCTGGATCCGGCGCCGTGATATGGTAGGCGTCACATGATGCCCCGTAACCGATTATTTCAGCCAATATATTGGCACCCCGATCCAGGGCATGCTGCATTTCTTCCAGCACCAGGATCACGGCACCCTCACCAATGACGAAACCGTCCCGGCCTGCTTCGAATGGTCTGCTGGCCCCGGCAGGATCATCGTTACGGGTAGAGAGAGCCTTCATGGAACAAAAACCCGCCACGGCCAGTGAGGTGACGGGTGCCTCGGTGCCGCCGGAGATCATTAAATCAGCCTGTCCACGCTGGATTAGTTTGAATGCGTCCCCGATGGCGTTAGTGCTGGAAGCACAGGCACTGGTGGTGGTAACATTAAAACCACGCAACCCGTAGTGGATAGAGATCTGCCCCGACCCCATGTTGGATATCATCATCGGAATAAAAAAAGGGCTAATCCGTCCCGGGCCGCGTTCTAATAAGATTCGGTGCTGCTGTTCCATAGTTTCAATACCGCCCACACCTGAACCCAGAATTACCCCACAGCGGGCGCGATTAAGTTTCTCAATGTTCAGCCCGGCGTTTTCAACCGCCATGCCGGTAGAGGCCACGGCGAACTGGGTAAACCGATCCATACGGCGCGCTTCTTTACGGTCAATATAATCCGCCGGATCAAAGTTCTTTACCTCCGCCGCTATTTTACTGGTATAGCCTTCCGTATCAAAACGGGTAATCGGGCCCACGCCGCTTTTGCCATCGGTCAGATTGGTCCAGAACTCCTCCAAATTGTTTCCCACTGGAGTAAGCACACCAATGCCCGTTACCACTGCTCTCTTTAACAAACTTGCACCTCCCAGGCGCCTTATTTTAAGTAATCAGTAGTCAGTAGTCAGAATTAGATTATAGCCGTTTGCTTATTTTTATTCTGACTTCTGACTCCTTTAGTTACATATTCCAAAAAACCCCACCGGTGACTAGCCGGCGGGATTTTTTATTGTTATTGATGGTCCTGAATATATTTGACAGCTTCTCCCACCTTGCGAATTTTTTCTGCATCCTCATCGGGTATCTGCAAATCAAACTTTTCTTCCAAGGCCATAACCAGTTCAACAATGTCAAGCGAGTCTGCGCCCAGGTCGTCGACAAATGAGGCCTCGGTTTTTACATCGTCGGCGTCAACGCCTAACTGTTCAACGATAATTGCTTTTACCTGATCATAAATTGAAGACACATCGTTCACCTCCTTTTTAGTTTTTCTACATCACCATTCCGCCATCCACTACTATTACCTGACCGGTAATATAACCTGCTTCCTCGCTGGCTAAAAAAGCCACCGCCGAGGCCACTTCATCCGGTTTGCCCAATCTGCGCAGGGCTACACGGCTAAGAAGAGCGTCTTTGTTTTCATTCGGTAACAGAGCCGTCATTTCAGTTTCTATATAACCCGGTGCCACAGCGTTCACTGTAATATTGCGGGAACCCATTTCCTGGGCCACCGATTTGGTAAGCCCCAGCAGTCCCGCCTTGGACGCAGCATAGTTTGCCTGTCCCGGGTTACCGGTTAGCCCAACTACCGAGCTGATGTTTATAATACGTCCCCACTTTGCTTTCAACATTGGCCGCATCACAGCCCGTGAACAGTTATAAGCCCCTTTAAGATTGATGTTAAGCACGGTATCCCAGTCTTCTTCACGCAGTCGGGGTAGCAGGTTATCGCGGGTCACCCCGGCATTATTTACCAGGATGTCCAACCGGCCATATTCATCCATGACGGACCTGACCATACTATCCACTTGTTCCTGAACCGCCACATCTGCCCTGACAACCATTGCCCGCGCTCCTGTATCTCGCACCGCAGTGGCTGTTTCCTCAGCCGCTGCGGCGTTACCGGCGTAGTTCACAGCCACCGCGGCACCCCGCCTGGCCAGTTCCAGTGCCACCGCTCGCCCAATGCCCCGGGAAGAACCGGTCACCAGCGCTACCTTGCCGCTAAGGTTCATCAAATAACCTCCTTGAACCGGGCACTAATTTTTTCCGGCTCTATTTCTCCTTTCAGGTTGACCAGACTGACTTCCTGATTAATTTTCTTGATTAAACCGGTCAACACCTGTCCGGGGCCTACTTCCAGGAATACTTTATGTCCGTCAGCGATCAACCGTTTTATTGACTGCTGCCACATTACGGCTCCGGAAACCTGCCTTAGCAGGGCGTCCCGTACCTCACTCGCTGTCCTGACATAGTCGGCGTTTATATTTGCTACCACCGGAATTTGCGGATCTTTAATTTCCACCTGCTCAAGCTGGGGCTGCAGTTTGCGAGCTGCGGACAGCATCAAGCTGCTGTGGAATGGCGCACTAACCTGAAGCGGTATACAGCGCCGGGCACCCATTTCCTTAAAAACTTCCATAGCCCGCTTTAGGGCGGCTGTCTCGCCGGCTACCACCACTTGACCGGGGCAGTTAAAATTGGCGGTTTCCACAATGCCTACATCGGATACACGCAGGCAGCCTGCTTGAGCCTCATCCCCGGACAGACCAAGCACTGCCACCATGCCGCCCTGACCCAAGGGCACAGCCTCTTGCATATACTGACCACGCAAACGTACCAGGCGTACTGCGTCCCGAAAATGTAACGCACCCGCCGCCACCAGAGCTGAGTATTCACCAAGGCTGTGGCCGGCCACGGCATCAGGTTTGATACCGCTTCGCTTTAGCAGTTCATGCATGGCCACACTAATAGTCAGTATCGCTGGCTGGGCATTGGCGGTTTTTTGAAGTTCATCTTCAGGACCGCCAAAAATTAAATTAGTAAGCGAAAAACCCAGTACTTTATCAGCTTCATTAAAGATTTCCCGCACGAAATCAAACCGGTCATATAATGGTTTACCCATGCCCACTTGCTGGGAACCCTGTCCCGGAAAAACGAATGCTATCATTGCTGCAAATTCACCTTCCCATTATATATGTCCGTGATGACTTTTTCCGCTCCGCTAATCACATCGTGGATAATTAATCCGGCTGGCTGAATGCTCTTTACCATGGCGGACACCTGCCCGGCCATTACCGAGCCCATTTCCACATCTCCTTCCACCATGGCCAACCTGAGGCTGCCTACACCGAGTTTGTCCAATTCTTCTCCCGGCACACAACGTTCTTCCAGTTCTATAAATTTTCTGGCCAGTTTGTTTTTCAAAATTCGTACCGGATGACCTGTATTTCGACCTGTAACAACCGTATCGCGATCCTTGGATTTAATGACCATTTCTTTTACCCGGTTGTGTATAGTACATTCAGCAGCGCACATAAATCTAGTACCCATCTGGACGCCTTCTGCGCCCAGCATCAGCGCCGCAGCCATACTGCGCCCGTCGTATACGCCACCGGCAGCAATAACCGGTATATTTACAGCGTTCACTATTTGCGGAACCAAAGCCATGGTGGTTAATTCGCCCACATGCCCTCCGGATTCCATGCCTTCGGCAATCAGGGCATCAACACCCGTCCGTTCAAGGCGCCTGGCCAATGCCACGGATGATACCACCGGTATCACCTTGATACCGGCATCGTGCAGCATATTAACGTACTTGCCTGGGTTTCCGGCCCCGGTGGTAACCACTGAAACTTTTTCCTCGGCCAGAAAACGCAAAATGTTTTCAGCGTGGGGTGAAAGCAGCATTACATTTACACCAAAAGGTTTATCAGTGAGTTCTTTGGCTTTATAAACCTGCTCCATCAACCATTCCGGCGGTGCCTGTCCTGAACCGATAATGCCCAGTCCGCCACCCTCACTGACCGCTGCAACCAATTCCGCGGTGGATACCCAAGCCATACCGCCTTGTAATATCGGGTAATCTATATTCAACAATGCGCTGATCCGCGTTTTGATACCCTTTCCCCCCTTTCCGCTTCGCTTCACTCACTATACCATTTGATTAATAAACCAGCCCAAGTTAGGCCTGCTCCAAAACCAACCATAATCACATTATCCCCGTCTTTAATCTTCCCTGCCCGCAGTGATTCTTCCAGAGCCAGGGGTACCGACGCTGTTGATGTGTTACCATAGCGGTCTACGTTCACCGCCACCCGCTCCATAGGCAGATTTAGTTTTTTGGCGGCATGTTCGATGATCCGAATATTAGCCTGGTGGGGCACCATAAAATCCACGTCATCAACAGTAAGCCCGGCCCGGCGCAGTACCGCGCTGGATCCTTCTTCCATGGCCCGAACGGCAAACTTATATACCTCACGGCCATTCATTTGTAAACTATGCAATGCCCCGGCCACAGTGTCCGCACTAGCCGGCAGCCTTGAACCACCGGCGGGTATTTTAAGAAATTTGCCGCCGCTGCCGTCCGAACCCAATACCACCGACAGGATGCCCCTGTCTTCGGGCACCGGTTTCATTACCACGGCTCCGGCGCCATCGCCGAACAGCACGCAGGTGTTCCGATCCTGCCAATTAAGAATGCTGGTCATTGTTTCCGCACCTGTCACCAGCACAGTTCGCGCCGTCCCTGCAGCAATAAACTGGGCCGCTACCGACATTCCGTATATAAACCCGGTACAGCCCGCCAGCAAGTCAAATGCACCGGCATTTTTAGCGCCCAAACCGTCCTGCAGCAGGCAGGCCGAAGCCGGGAATAGCATATCCGGGGTATTAGTGGCGATAATAATCAGGTCCAATTCTTCCGGGCTTACCCCGGCATCGTCCAGTGCTTTCCTGGATGCCTTAAGGGCCATATCAGAAGTGGCCTCATCCCGAGCGACCACCCGTCGTTCCCGAATCCCGGAACGGCTGCGGATCCATTCATCGCTAGTATCTACAATGTCCTGGAGTTCAAAATTAGTCATTACCCGCTCCGGCACGTATGCTCCTACACCCACAATACCGGCTCGTTTTACTTCACATTTCATTGGCGCAAGTTACCTCCCTTGCCGGGTCGTACAGACAGGCACCGATCGATTTAATCAACCCTGTATCTACCGATTCTTTGGCCCGGGTAAGTGCATTTCTAATGGCTACGGCCTGGGAACTACCATGGCAAACAATAGCCACACCGTTAATTCCCAAAAGCGGTGCTCCGCCATACTCTGAATAATCGATCCTTTTTCTTAAGTTTTTTAACGAGGGCAGGGCTAGGATAGCGCCTATCTTGGCTAAATTGCTGTGCTGCATTTCACTCTTAACCATATTCATCAGCACCTTGGCCAAACCTTCGCTGGTTTTTAAAACCACATTACCTACAAAACCATCGCATACCACCACGTCCATGGTACCGGTAAAAATATCTCGGCCTTCAATATTACCACAAAAATTGAATTCGTTGTTCATAAAAAGCGGGTATGCTTCCTGAGTCAACTCGTTGCCCTTGGTGCTTTCCTCACCCACATTAAGCAGGCCAACCTTGGGGTTTTCAATACCCAAAACATTTTTCGCGTATAGTGAGCCCATAACAGCAAACTGCAATAGATTTTTTGCCTTGCAATCCACGTTGGCCCCCACATCAAGCAGAATAGTGACCCCCTTCTCCGTGGGTAGCACGCTGGCAATGGCCGGTCGATCGATGCCCTTAATCCGACCCAGTCGCAGTAACGCTGCAGCCATAAAGGCACCGGTGCTTCCTGCTGAAACCATGGCTGCTGCTTCCCCACAGCGCACCAAGTCGGCAGCCATCACCATTGAAGAATTTTTTTTGCGCCGCACCGCCGCAGCAGGTGCCTCATGCATGCTGATCACTTCCGGCGCATGCACAATCTCCAGCCCGCTGCAGGGTCCCAATAAATCTATCTCCCGCTGTAATATGTCCCGATCGCCCACCATTATCACTTTCAGCCCGTTATACCGACAGGTTTCCCACGCGCCGCGCACTATTTCTCCCGGCGCGTGGTCACCGCCCATTGCGTCAAGGGCTATTTTCAAAGCTGTTTGACCTCCTCGGACAAATCAAATACCAGGAATTTACCCGTAAAAACCAGCTCATCCTTTACCTGGGACGAGACTCTTACCATATATTTATTGCCTTTTTTAGCGGTGATAATCGCCCGGGCCACCACTTTTTCACCTTCTAAAACCGGTCTTTTATAACTGACCCGGGCCGTGCCTGTAAGGGTTACGTTGCTGTCTATTAACCCTACGGCCAAAGTATTGGCCTGGGCAAATAGGTATTGACCGTTTAAAACACGGGTTTTCTGCAAAGTCATATCTTCGGTAACCTCAAGCATGGACATCCCTCTTTGTCCAACAACCAGGTCCACCAATTCACCAACTATTTCACTGCCGGCGATAGCCCTTAATTCTTGATATGATTCCCGAGCCATTTTAGTAATTCGCGACCTCATTTCAGGGATGTCCAGCTCAGCCCTGTCCAGCCGCACGGTTTGAATGCTCACGCCCAGTACCTGCGCCAAGTCGTCATCGGTTAAAAAAGGATTGTCTTCAAGGTGCCTTACCAGACTTCCCTGTCTATCTGATTTTGTCTGGCTCACATAAATCATCTCTTCTCATACGTTGGGGACATTCCATATTGGATGTTGCAACTTCCAACCTCTAACTTCTAATGTGTGAGGTGTGTCCCCTTGCTGGTGAACCTGGGAGATTAGTACCAGGTACCAAACCTGAGTATATCGCAGGTGGTAAAAAAAAGCAACATTTATGAACATAAAAAATAAGCCCCTTTTCGAGCTTATTTTTGTAGGCCGACTATTTTACTGCTACTGCTTCTCTGCCCTTATAGTATCCGCAGCCGGGGCAGGCCCGGTGGGTTGCTGTCAATGCTTGACATTGCGGGCACTTAACCAGCTTGGGGGCTTCAATTTTCCAATGCGCCCTACGCTGCCGTTTCTTCTGTTTGGACGTTCTTCTTTTGGGAACTCCCATCGTTTAACACCCCCTTGTAATCACATTACTACATTACTATAGTAAATCTTTTAATTTGGCCAACCGTGGGTCTAATTCATCGCGCGTGCATTGACACTGGTTATTATTTAAATCCGCGCCGCACACTGAACATAAACCACGGCAGTCTGCCCGGCATATAAAACGCATGGGCAAGTTAACCAGTATGGTTTGAGTTACTTCCGGCGCTATGTCTATCTGATCGCCTGAAAAGGGGACCCAATCAGGTTGTTTGCCGCCCGGCTGCGAAAAATTACTATCGCAATAAGTTTCCTGGAAATGTGCTTCCATGGGGTAGACAAAGCTGTCCAGACAGCGGTTGCATTGAACCAGCAGGTCCACATTAATCATTCCGTCAATGACAATAGCATCGTCGGCGTTAGTTAAGGAAAGCCTGTATTCAACTTCTTGCGCAAACTTTATGTCTTCACCTTCAACTGATAACGGGGGTAACTTTTCAAGGCAGTAAAAATCAACACGCTCCCCCCTGCTCATTTTAAGCTTACCTACTTCTAATAAGGGCATAATCAACCCCCCAGCATATCAACAGCTAAAATTATATAAATATGTGGTTATATTGTCAAGAAGAGTACAACTTTATTTCATTATTTCCGTTACTAAATGGTACTATCTGGTTGCAAATTCGATGGGGCCGGAATGTTAAGCAGGCTTGTTCAATATATTTAACTGACTACCCTGAAAATAAACTTTGAGTTTTGTCATCCTGTGCGCAGCGAAGGATCTTAAGGTTCTAGATTCCTCACTTCGTTCGGAATGACAATCCAACAGATTTTCATCCTTCTGATGGTGCTGCGACAGCAGCATGGTGTCTACCACATAATAATGTTCGATATAAACACCATCGTAATTTAATTTTATTGAAAGAAAGAAACGGAGGTCTTGAGTTTGCGTCCCGAGACCCGCGGGCATTTTAAAGTGCTGTGGGCCGTATTGGCCGTTGTTTTTGTCGCCCTGATGGTTACCCACCCTAAAACAGTATTTGAAGGCGCATCGTCGGGTGTGCAAACTTGGTGGAATATCGTTTTTCCTGCGCTCTTGCCTTTCTTTATTGCCTCGGAATTATTAATGAGCTTTGGCGTAGTTAGGTTCATGGGTGTACTTTTAGAACCTGTGATGCGTCCGCTGTTTAACGTTCCCGGTACCGGATCATTTGTTGTGGCAGTAGGTTTCACCAGCGGATACCCGATAGGAGCTATGCTTACAGCTAAACTGCGTACGGAAGGAACTATATCCAGGGTGGAAGCCGAACGCTTGGTATCATTCACCAACAATTCCAGCCCGTTATTTATGTTAGTGGCCGTGGCTGTTGGGATGTTTAACATGCCTGCCCTTGGTTATTTAATTGCCGGTAGTCACTACCTGGGCAACCTAACCCTGGGATTGGCGCTTCGCTTCTATAAGCGTCATGACATAAACCGAACACCTGCGACACCCTGGCAGGGGAACTGGATTCGCGGAGCATTCAAAGAAATGATGCAAGTCATCCAGACCGAGCAACGCCCCCCGGGGCGTATTATAAGCGATGCAGTAAGGTATTCTATCAACAATCTTTTGAATATTGGTGGATTTATCATCCTTTTTGCGGTAATTATCCGTTTATTGGAGCAGACCGGTTCAATCCATTTGCTAGTGGGATTATTTTCAGTGCTGCTGGTTCCACTTGGTTATGCTCCTGAAACCATGCCCGCTCTGGTTACCGGCCTTTTCGAAATGACCCTTGGTACTAGGGCCGCTGTAGAGTCACAAGCAACTCTGCTGCAACAGCTGATGGCAGTGGCCGTAATCTTGGCCTGGAGCGGTTTATCCATTCACGCCCAAGTGGTAAGTATGGTTTCCGGTACCGATATAAGGCTTTGGCCATTTTTGATAGGCCGCATTTGCCACGCCGGGCTAGCTACAATGTACACGATGCTGCTCTATCCAATGTTTGATTTAGAGAGCAAGCCAACCAGCGCTGCCTTTGACTTTCCTTTGGGTAATATAGCTTTTAACCCAGGCTATGCTGATTACCTGCAGGTTTCGTGTCTTATAATGCTGGCTTTGATTATCGTTCCCTTGCTGCTTCACCTGGTCTATATTTTTTTTGCAGCATCAAAGCGTTATTTTTATCATTTTTAACTAAATATTAATCAAAAAAAGCGCCTTAAATCAATTATCGAACGACCTTTTAATTAAATTGAGAGATGAGCATTTTTAGTAAACAATTGTGCAACGCGGGGGGGAGAGTTGTCATCCTGAGCGCAACGAAGGATCTGGGCTTTAAGATTCTTCGCTGCGCTCAGAATGACAGCTTAATGACAAGGTTTTTCACTTCGTTGTATTCATAGCAATGACACGACGCTGTACCACTTACTGAGTTAACGGTATAACCATGTTAAATTATTTCATCTTACATTAAACATATAACAATTGTATAAGTTTATATGTAACTAATTACTTGCTGTTCTTCATCCCCTGTAATTCATTTCTTCCTTCATGTAATTGTTGAGTAATACGATCCAGTTTAATCTCCAGTTCGGCTAATATTTCGTCAGCATAATCTCTAGCACCTTGCTTAATCTGCAACGCCACTTCTTCTGCTTGGGCTTCAATTTGGGCAGCTAGATCGTAGGCCTTGCGGGTTACTTCAGATTCGTCAGCTTTTTTCTCTAGCTGTATTTCGGCGTCTTCCATGATGCGCAGAGCTTCACGTTTGGAATCAGTAATTACTTTTTCCCGTTCCTGGATCACCCATTTGGCCTGGCGTAATTCGTCAGGCAGGGAGGTCCTGATCCGGTCCAAAAAATCCAACAGCCTGTCCTCGTCAACCAAAACCCGCCTAGTCAATGGAACCTTGGGACTGCTTTCAATCAATTCTTCCATTTCATTTATAATATTAAACAATTCCAAAGCGTTCCCTCCCTTTAATTCTCAATAATAAACTTATTACGCAATCGCTTTTGCACCAGCGGCGGCACCAAGTCGCTGACGCAACCTCCGAATGAGGCTACTTCTTTGACCGAGCTGGAACTTATAAAAGAGTACTCTGCCCTGGTCATCAGGAAAATAGTTTCCACAGCGGGCTGTAGTTTTTTATTGGTCAAGGCCATCATAAATTCGTTTTCGAAGTCTGATATAGCTCTGAGACCTCTGATGATGGCTTTAGCTTTTTTTTCGCAGGCAAAATTAACCGTTAAACCTTTAAAAGAATCGGTAGTTACATTATTAAAAGGTCTGGTAGCCTCCGATAGCATTTGCATTCTTTCTTCTACTGTAAATAGGGGTTTTTTACCCGGATTCATTGATACAGCAACAATTAGTCTATCAAAAAGGGTAGCGGCCCGTTCAATTATATCAAGATGACCGTAAGTTATCGGGTCAAAGCTACCCGGATAAATGGCTAAGCGCAAATTAATCCTCCTTCACACCGGCCGATAAAAGGATAACGCGGTGTCACCGTATTTTTCCCGCCGCCATAACACAAAAACGCCTGTATTTTCGGGCAGTTCCTCATCTGAGCTTGTTTCCATAACTATCATTGCATTCACCTGCCATACCTTATACCTGGCTAAAGTATTCAACATCCTTGCCGCCAGTCCCTGCCGGTATGGCGGATCTGCAAAAATAATGTCAAAATTTTCACCCCTCTGGGCCACCCGACGCAAAGCCATGTCAACGTCACAGTGCATTATTTCTGCTCCATCGTTAAGGCCGGTCATGTTAATATTTTCTGTCAATAACCGAGCCACGCGAGAGTCTTTTTCGGCAAACAAGACCCTGCCGGCACCCCGACTAAGCGCTTCGATACCTACTCCTCCTGTGCCGGCATACAAATCGGCAAAGCTACAACCGGGTATTCGCACACTTAATATATTAAACAATGCTTCTTTGATCCGATCGGCTGTCGGCCTGACCGGTAAATTGCCCGGGGACTTAAGGCGCCTTTTTTTGGCCGTGCCTGCAATCACCCGCAAATTAATCATTTCCTTTCTACAAATTAGGGATCTCTTACGTTGGAGACATTATCCGTATCCTAATTATGAGGTGTTCTCTTAGTTGCTTAATACATTAAAATTAGCAATTATTATAACATAATTGCAACAGAAAATCGAAATAACCATTATTTGTTCTTTGTATCTGCACAAAGTTTATAGCAGATCGAGCTTTTGTACCATGCCAAATAGGAACTTACTTTTTTTTGCATATAAATGCTTTGACGGGTAAATATATAGAGAGCAACCTACTATTAGGCCTTGCTGCTAAACTTCGTAAATAATCGTAAATATAACAGGAGTGGTTTCATTGGACAGCGTATTTCTAAAAAATATGGGCATCTCAATGGACTTGGCCCTTGAAGCCAGGGAGATTATCAGAGGGGAAACCGGCCGTGAAATACCCGGTGTACGGGTGGATAAGGAGACCTACAACCACGCCGTAGTCACTACTGTACATGTTGAAGATGAGGCTGCCCAGGCAGTAATGGGCAAACCGGTGGGCAAGTACATAACTATTGAGGCACCGGTAATTAGGGAAAACAACCCTGAAGCACACCGTGAAGTCGCCCAGGTTTTAGCGGCTCAACTAAACAAACTAATTCAGCTATCCATGGAATCAAACACCCTAATTGTGGGATTGGGTAATTGGAATGCCACTCCAGACGCATTGGGACCAAAGGTGGTCAGCAAGTGTCTGGTCACCAGGCATCTGTTTAAATACGCGCCCCAGGAACTTCAGGGGGGTATGCGTCCGGTGAGCGCTTTGGCCCCCGGTGTTTTAGGTATTACCGGTATTGAAACCGCCGAAGTTATCAAGGGCGTGGTCGAAAAGATTCATCCCGAAGTAATTATAGCCATTGATTCACTAGCTGCCCGCAGTGTTGACCGTATCGCCACTACCATCCAGCTGGCTGATACCGGCATCAACCCCGGTTCGGGAATTGGCAACAAACGAATCGGTATCAACGAGGAAACCATGGGTGTTAAGGTGATAGCGATCGGGATACCAACGGTATCCCATGCCGCTGTGATTGCCCAGGATGCTATTGAAAAATATATTCAAAGTATTGGCGGACGCCCCGGCGATACCAGTGCGGTGATTAACAACATTCTACAGCCATTTGGCGGCAATTTAACTGTGACGCCCAAGGAAATAGATACCTTAATAGAAGACACAGCCCATATTATTTCCGGCGGATTGTCCATTGCACTGCACCCTGGTGTCAGCCCAGATGATTATGGCTATTACCTTCATTAGGTACCCCGGGGCTAAAAATTTAAGAAAGCAAAACAAGCGGCCCGTAGACCGCTTGTTGGCTCCCGCCTGCCGGGCAACCTTGGTACAACACCCACTTTGACCGTTTGCCCGACAGTAAGGAATTAAGGAGTCGTTTTTTGGTTGGTTACCTGCGGGGTAGCAGGCTGTTGGCCCTGAGCCAGGCTTTGTTCATAGGCGGCTACCATTTTCTTAACCATATTGCCGCCAATAGCCCCGTTTACCCGGGACGGCAGGTCACCCATGTAACCACCCTGAGGCGCTGAGATACCCAGTTCCTGTGCGGTTTCCCACTTGAACTGATCCAACCCTTGAGAGGGGAACAACTTACGATTGGTCTTTTGTCCTGATGCCATTGTTTTTCACCTCCTCGCCGTGAAGTTGAAAATAGTATTAGATTTTTGGACAGCGATTATGTAGGTACATTTTTCACAACTTGGATTGAAAGAAAAGAGGCACCAAAATCAGTTCTTTGTTGTCTGTGTATATCCTCTAAAATAAAATCAAGTTAAATAAAATCAAGCGCGCAGACCGTAAGTCTAGTATTGCGCGCTTAGTCATTTCTTTATTTATACTCATATTTTGAATCAGGAATTATACCTTATAAACAGGTGGTCTGATTACGTATTCTTTTAATTTGCCGTATTCTATAAATTTATCATAGAGTTTCATTTCCTCAATTAGCAAATTTATAAATAACGCCCTTATTTTAGGTGAGGTGCTATGAATAAAGGCCATTGTAAGCGCTCCCAATCAATTTGGCGCGCGGCTTTCAATTCCCATGTCGCAACCTTCCGTCCGGGCAGGAAGTTGACGTCGGGACAACGAATATTGTTTTGATTTAAACGAAATAGTGGAGGCGACAAAATGGACTTATTTTCCGCTATAGGAAACACACCGCTGGTGGAATTAAGAACGCTGGGCCCCAATCCCAGAGTTAAAATTTTTGGAAAGTTGGAAGGCAGCAACCCGGGCGGCTCCATCAAGGACCGGCCAGCTTATTACATGATTAAAAAGGCTGAGGAATCAGGTGAACTCACCAAGGACAAGATTATTATTGAGCCGACCTCGGGCAACACCGGGATAGCTCTGGCCATGATTGGTGCAGCCAAGGGATACCGGATCATGCTTATTATACCTGGTTGTGTCAGTATGGAGAGAAGCCGCATTCTTGAAGCTTACGGCGCTGAGGTAATACTGACCCCCGCAGAGGAGGGCACCGATGGATCCATCAGGAAGGCACATCAAATTGTGAACATCGATCCGGATAGATATTATATGCCTAATCAGTTTAGCAATGAAAACAATATATTGTCCCACTATGAGAGCACTGGGCCAGAAATTTTCACCCAGACAAACGGAATGGTGGATGTATTTATTGCCGGTATGGGAACAACAGGAACCCTTATGGGAACAGGCAGGTACCTTAAAGAGAAAAAACCCGAGATTAGGATAGTCGGTGTTGAGCCGATCAAGGGCCACGCTATACAAGGTCTAAAGAATATGGAGGAGGCCATAGTTCCGGAAATATACCACCCGGAAATCCTGGACGAGATAATCACCGTGGAAGACGAGGAAGCCTTCGAGACAGCAAGGGTGCTGGCCACCAGGGAGGGTATTTTTGTGGGCATGTCCAGCGGGGCGGCTGTGGCAGGGGCGCTGCGAGTGGCTAGGAGCATGGAGTCCGGCAATATCGTAGCTATCTTACCGGATCGCGGCGACAGGTATCTCAGCACCACCCTGTTCAGATCCATTTGCGCCAAATGTTCGCCCTAAAAACCCGCCTTTCATTCCCGCCCTTCGTTTTACTCGGAGCGAGCTAAAGAAATAATGCTCAACGTTAATGATAGGAATTCGTCTAGTAGTGAGACTGGCGACAATGGCAAGGCCTGAATTTTGCCCATTTTATCCACAATATCAGGGATGAAATGGGCTTTATTTCCTATATCAACCAAAGGAAGTGCACCACCGTGCTGCAATTAATTGCTTATATTAAACCCCATTGGAAAGCCGCCCTGGCGGCCATTATATCAATGCTTATTGTGGTTATGGTCGACCTGCTCTTGCCCACTCTAATGGCAAAAATCGTGGATCAGGGCATTGCCAAAAGCAATTTGGACCTGATTATCAAAACCGGGCTGCTTATGGTGGGGGTGGCCTTCGTTGGTGTTGTCGGCGGCATTGGAAGTACCTATTTTGCCAGCGTTGCCGCCGTAAAGTTTAGTACCGACGTTAGAACTGATTTGTTTCAAAGGGTGCAAACCTTTTCCTTCGATAACCTGGATCAGTTTAAAACCGCCTCGCTGATTACCCGGCTCACTAACGATGTGGCCCAGATGCAAAACATTGTTATGATGATGCTGCGTATTTTAATCCGTTCCCCCATCCTTTTAGTGGGCAGTTTGGTGATGGCCTTTTTTATCAATGCCCGACTAGCCCTAGTGTTACTGGTTACGGTACCCCTATTGGCCTTGGCCCTGCGCTATGTGATTGGGAAGGGTTTTCCCCTCTTTAAAAAGGTACAGCAGGGGTTGGATCAGATTAATACTGTATCCCGGGAAAACCTGGCCGGTGTGCGGGTGGTTAAAGCCTTTGCCCGGGCCGATTATGAAAAGGAACGTTTTGGGCAAAAAAACCATCAGCTTACCGCGATAACCATTAAAGCTTCCCGCACCATGATATTAATTATGCCCCTGATGATGCTGATCATGAATATAAGCATACTAGCAGTGCTTTGGTTTGGCGGTGTGCAGGTGAATACGGGGCAAATGATGGTAGGCCAGGTAATTGCCTTTACCAATTACATGACTCTAATTTTATTTTCCTTAACGATAGCAGGTTTTATGCTGATGATGGTATCCCGAGCCAAGGTATCATGGGATCGCTTACTGGAAGTATTAAAAACCGAGGCGGATATACAGGATGTAGTTCGAGATGCTATTTTGGATACCCTTACGTATGCGCCCCGGAATTCGGAAAGCCTCATCCAAGAAGGTCGAGTGGAATTTGAAAATGTATCCTTTTACTACCAAGGGGCGGCGGGCACTCCGGTGCTGCAGAGCATCACCTTTAGCGCCCGGCCTGGCGAAACCGTGGCTATACTGGGGGCCACGGGAGCGGGCAAATCCACTTTGATTAACCTGATCCCCCGTTTTTATGACGTTAGCCAGGGGCGCATTCTAATCGATGGTGTAGATATAAGGCAAATACCACTTAAACTGCTGCGAGGTAAAATTGGCCTGGTGCCTCAGGAATCCATTTTGTTTTCCGGCTCCATCCGGGAAAATATCCACTGGGGTCGGGTGGATGCTCCGGATGAGGAAATAATTGAGGCAGCCCGTGCGGCCCAGGCTCACGGGTTCATTAGTAAATTGCCCAAGGGGTACGATACAGTCTTGGGTCAGCGGGCCGTTAATCTGTCCGGGGGGCAAAAACAGCGACTCACCATAGCCAGGGCGTTACTTAAAAAACCCACCATCCTCATCTTAGATGACAGCACCAGTGCCGTGGATATGCAAACTGAGGCCCTGATACAAAGAGCTCTGAAAAACCACCTGGCACATTGCACAACCTTTGTAGTGGCCCAGCGCATAAGTACCGTGCTGGGGGCGGATCAAATTTTGGTGCTGGAGGATGGACATATGGTGGCTCTGGGTACCCATGCCGAGTTAATCAAAACTTGTCCGGTTTACCAGGATATTTACCGTTCCCAACTGGGCAAGGAGGCGGTGTAATTGAATAGGCACTCCCGACCAGGCCAGGGAACACCAGGCCTGGGACAGGGTTTCCACCGTCGCCAGGGCATGCTAAGCTCCCAGGAAAAAGCCAGAGATACCCGGGGCGCCCTGCAAAGAATTTGGATTTACCTCAAGGGCCATGCCCTGGAACTGGTGCTGGTATTTTTATTGGTTGTATTAAGTACCGTTTTTAGTCTAATCGGACCCTATTTGATTGGGATGGCTATTGACAGTATGGGCATTGGTGCCGGGGTGGTTGACTTTCCCCTGCTGGCTAAAATTTTAGTCGGCCTGCTGGTGGTTTATACCTTGGGTCCCCTGATGGCCTGGCTGCAAAACTATATTATGGCGGCACTGGCCCATGTTACCATACAGGACATGCGCAGAGACCTGTTTGGCCAATTGCAAACCCTGCCGTTGCGTTTTTTTGACCAACGTCCCCGAGGGGACATCATGAGCCGGCTCACCAACGACATGGATAATATCAGCAGCACTTTAAACAATGGTGTCACCAATATCTTTTCCAGTATCATTACGGTACTGGGGGCATTAACCATGATGGTAATATTGAGTCCGGTGCTTACCCTGATCAGTCTATTAGTAGTGCCCCCGGGCATTGTGCTCACCCAAAGGGTGGCCACACGTACCCGCCGCTATTTTTTAGAACAACAAAGGGAGCTGGGCGTGTTAAACGGGTACATTGAGGAAATGATTTCCGGACAGCGGGTAATTAAAGCCTATGCCCGGGAACAAAAAGTAATCCAGGACTTTAACGAAAAAAATACCCGGCTAAAAAATGTCGGCACTCTAGCCCAAATTTTTTCCGGGCTAATATTCCCCCTGATGAACCTAATCAATAACCTAAGCTTTGCCCTGGTGGCCGGTGTGGGGGGCTACATGGCGGTAAAGGGGACTATCTCGGTGGGTATGATTGCCGCCTTTTTAAATTATTCCAAACAACTGGCCCGGCCCATTAATGATTTGGCCAACCAGTTTAACCTATTGCAATCCGCCCTGGCCGGGGCCGAGCGGATATTTGAAGTGCTGGATGAGTCCCCGGAAACAACAGGCTCCGTGGAACCACCGGATTCTGTGCACTCCCCGGCATCTTTGAACCAGGTGACGGGGGAGGTTGAGTTTCGGAATGTTTCCTTTGGCTATGAACCCGGACAGCCGGTGCTAAAGAACATCAACCTGAAGGCACTGCCCGGACAAACCATTGCCCTGGTGGGACCGACGGGCTCGGGTAAAACCACCGTGGTCAACCTTTTAATGCGCTTTTACGATCCAGACAATGGTACCATACTAATTGATGGCCGGGACATAGGCACAATCCCCAGGGCCGGTTTACGTTCGGCCCTGGGGATTGTACTACAGGACACTTATCTTTTTTCGGGCACGGTGCGGGAAAACATTAGGTATGGCAGGCTGACCGCCACCGATGCCCAGGTGGAAGCCGCGGCCGGGATGGCTAACGCCGCACCCTTTATCCAACGCCTTCCTCAGGGATATGATACGGTGTTATCAGAGGACGGCGGCAATTTAAGCCAGGGGCAATGCCAGTTGCTGGCCATTGCCAGGGCCATACTGGCCGACCCGGCCATTTTGATTCTGGACGAAGCCACCAGCAGCGTGGACACCAGGACCGAAATGCATATTCAGCAGGCCATCTTTTCCCTAATGCAGGGGCGCACCAGCATTGTAATAGCCCACCGCCTCAGCACCATCCGGGGGGCGGATCAAATTTTATTCATAAAGGAGGGTGAAATTGTAGAGCAGGGCACCCATCAGGAGTTATTGGAGGCCAGGGGCTTTTATTACGACCTTTATACCAGCCAATCCAGAGGCATTAAAAATTAACAAGGGACAGACAAGGAGACAGGGACCTGTCTCCTTGTCTGTCCCACACACATAACATTTTACATTAACCTCCGTCTGGCCTCCCGGTTTAACATGCTATAACGGCTGGTAACCATATCATCCCATTGTGCTTTAAAACGGGTGTAAATCACCGGGTACTTTTTCTTTAAGGTTATTATTCCCTCTACAATTAGTTCATCTAATTGCTCCATCTGGCGGATAAAATCTTCACTAAGATGCTCCCGGTAAGTCTGCATCATTTCCAGTTCAAAAAAGTCCTTGAAAAACCATTGAAAAGCATAGAGACTTAATAAAGGGATGACATCTTCATCTTGCTGCAAACGGATAAACGCTTTTTCAAAACGCGCCATTTCCCTGGTTTGGCGGCATTTTTCAGTGTAGTTTTTGTCTTTCGGCATGGTACGGCAGGCCAGGTCAATAAAGATTTCCGCCTCTCTAAAACGGGCAACTTGATAATATTCATCATGTTCCTCTATGAAAGCCAAGGCCATCATTTCTCTATCCTCAATATCGGTAACGGATTTGATTAATTTGCGTACCTTGTTCTGGATCAGAGACCATTGATCCCATTTTTCCGCTTCGATCATTAAATTAATCCAAGTTATATACAGGTGCATATCATCGGCTGTCTGGTCTTGTGGTTCCGGCAGCATGTTGGGGATAAGCTGCCAAGCCTCCTCATAACGTTCCAGGAACATATAGGCATTTAGGTAGGTGCTGTTTAAGTTATGGGCCTGGTCCGGATATTTTCCCTTGGCGGCATCCAAAATTTTAAGTGCTTCTTCGCACCGCTCGGAATCAATTAGCATAGCGGCCTGGATTAATATCACAGATAGATGGTCTTCCTCCGACGTAAATTGCAAAGCTAGATCAAAATGCTCGTTAAATTTTTGCACATTATCTTTTGCTAAGGCTACATTAGCCATAATAATATAAATCGGCGGCATTTCCGGGGCTATGGCCAGGGCTTTTTGCAAATTGCTCTCTGCTGCGTCATAATTCCCAATCATAAAATAATAGTAGGCTTGATCCATTAACTTTTCAATTTTACTGCCAAATTTGCGCAAAAAGTCGTATTCCTTGCGTTTTACCGGGTCCCGGAGAGTCTCGTAAGCCTGGCGAATTCTCTGAAACTCATCCGGGTGAGTCTCCGGTGGATACATCTTAACCATTTCAATATATTTTTGTTTAATGGTCAGTTGGGACGCGTTAGCTCTGGTGTTTAGTATTTTATAGTAATTTTCCACCGACTGTTTTTTCTTGCGTTTGGTAGTTTTTTTAAAGAAAGGAAAGGCCAATTAGCTCAACTCCATTTCCAAATCGATAAATAAATCCAGCGCCTCATCAATGGCTGACCGCAGGTTGTTTTCATCGCCGGCCATGATGGCTTTCTGTAGATCGTGGATAACACGGGGCAGTTTTTTTCGCCTTTTTAATGTGCCCTGATCTTGTAATTGCCGGGCTTTGTTCAACAAATTTCGCCCTTCGGCCAGTAACTCCTCCCAGGTGTTTAATTCTTCCCCGGGCTCATCCCCTAGTCCGTATTCATCCATCCAGTCAGCCATGTCTTCGTCATCAATGTTCAGGTCATATGCCGTTTCCCAATCCTCATTTTCATCCCTATCCGCTTCTTCCACGCCGGCTTCTATGTACAGTTCATCCAACCTGGCTACGCTTTCATCAAAGGCCTCCCGGGAATCCCGATTTAAACTGTCATGCACACTAACAGACATTTCTTTGCCGTTGGACGCGCATCTGGCGGTTACCTCCAGGATGCCGTTAATGTCATACTTATAGGTGACCTCTATGGTCTCTGCTCCAGCCCTGTTTAAAGGGATGCCCTCAAGTAAAAATTCACCCAGCCGGTGATTTTGTTTGACCCACTGGTTTTCTCCCTGATAAATTTCAATGGCTGCAGTTGTCTGGCCATCTGCCGCAGTGTAAAAATTTTCCGTTCTGTTAACCGGTATGGTTGTATTGCGGGGTATAATAACGTGGTAGCCACCGGGACGGATGGTAGAGTTCTTCCATTCCTTTAAAACTGCAATACCCATGGAAAATGGGGCCACATCCGTTAAGATGAGCCCTTTTTTAGCCAGGGTGCCGGATTTTATCCCGGCCTGGACTGCCGCTCCCAGCGCCACTGCCTCATCCGGGTGCACGTCGGCACGGGGCTCTTGGTTGAAATAATCTCTGATCAGTTCCCTTACCCTGGGTATACGGGTGGACCCTCCCACCAAAAGGATCTGGTGGATATCTTCAGGCTTTAATCCGGCATCAGCCATTACCCTGCGCACACAATCCATTGTTTCCATGAGATAATGTTCAATCAGAGCAATAAATTGTGCTCTGGTAAATGTAGTAAAAAGGCCAACCGGTTGGCCATCTTTTACGGTCACCAGGGGTAGAGAAATATCCACCCGCTCCGTGGTGGAAAGTTTTATTTTTATTTTTTCAGCTTCTTCTTTCAATAAAGCCCTGGCCCTAATATCCAGGCGCGGGGCAATCTGTTGCTCCAGCTTAATTTTATCTGCCAGCCAGTCCACGATGCGCCAGTCAAAATCCTCCCCGCCAAGGTTGTTATTACCGCTGGTGGCTTTGACCTCTATTATGCCGCTCATCATTTCCACCGCAGAAACGTCAAAGGTGCCCCCGCCTAAATCGTAAACCAGAACATGCTGGTCCTCTTTTAAATGATTTAATCCGAAAGCCATCGCTGCAGCAGTTGGTTCATTAATAATTCGTTCCACCACAAAACCGGCCAATTCCCCGGCCTGTTTGGTGGCCCGGCGCTGTTCATCGGTAAAATAGGCGGGCACGGTGATAACGGCTTCTTTTTCACCTGCGCCAAATTTTGCATCTACATAAGTTTTTAGCTCTTTTAATATTAAAGCGGATATTTCCTGGGGCAGCAGTTGCTGACCGGCAATGGGAATTGGGTTCGGGGAACCCATTTTTCTTTTAACGGCAGCCACCGTCCGGTCCGGCATGGCTATTAAAGCCGAGCGGGCATCTTCTCCCACCATGATGTTGTTTTTTAAATCAATCAGCACCACTGAGGGAATAATTCTATCTCCGCCGGGGGAAGGAATAATTTCCGGTTTCCCCCGGTTGATATAAGCCACGGCAGAATTGGTGGTGCCCAGATCAATGCCCACTATCGGTCGGACATCATGGTTGTTGATTTTAGACATAGTTACCCTCCTCCCGAACAGTGATCACTTGTGCTTTGCGCAGTATACGCCCCTCCGGGGTGACAAAACCCCGTCTGGTTACCGCCACCACCTGATACGGTATTAATGCATCCGCATCTGTATCAACGCACATTTTTAGCGCTTCCGTCCTGGTCACGGTGGCGATGGCTTCGGCCCGCCGGGGGTCAAAACTTTGACCTTGCATAGCTATCTCCAGAATGCCTGCTTCAGCCAGAGCTTGTACCATCCGAACGGCCCATTGCTCCAACATTTGCCGCCAGTTATCCCTGGCGGCATCTTTTAGTTCGTCTTTTAGTGCCCGGCGGATATTATCAATATCATCCAGCTGCTTTATAACAGCTTCCGCCAACGCTGTAATCTGCTTTTCCTTTAATTGCAGTTGGACCGTTTCCTGTAAATATTGCTCTTGCCACTGCTGTACTTTTTCCATACCGGTCATTAGCCTGTCCAGCTTGCTCTGAGTTTCCTGGCTCGTTTTGTAGTGTAGGCGGCCCAGTTTTTGCACCTGGGCGGCAGTTTCCGTCAATTGGCCGGCATTTTGGGCCAATTGACCGTCCATATGGTAAACCTGCTGCTGATTGCTATTTAAGAATGCTTCCAAATTATCCAGTCTGCCGGCGATACTAATTAATTGTTCACTAATAACAGCAGGGGATGAGCGCTCACCCCGCTTTTTTACATCCCAAAACTTCCAGTTCATTTTTTACTCTCCTTGAAAAAGCAAATCAAACTAGTGCTAATTTGCCTAAAAATACCTTAGTCACTAATATACTTGAAAATTATGATAAAAACCAGCAAAAAAAAGGGTCAGGCTACTAATTTAGCTTTTTGAAAAATTATCCTGTCCCCTATTTTTTTGGTCTTTATACTTGCCGTGTGCCTGATAGTGCCAAGTTTCAATACTTTTATCAAATCCGTACAAAGTTTGCGGCACAAGCCTAAGTTCGATCAATCCTTTGTGCTGGTGGAGGAAAGCGCCAACCTGGCCGAGCAGGCGGAACCATCCACGGAAAAGAATGCGGTAATGGAGCGATTTAAATCGCTGCAAGAGTTTTATCGGTTATTGGATAACGTGGTGGAAGCTGCCCGGGCCCTTGGTCCCAGCCAACTAAAAGCGATGGTAGAGATGGTTAAACTGTTGAATAATAACTCTTCCAACAGGCCGAAAACGCCTGAGTGATTGGCTCGATCAAAATTATCATCGTTTGGGCACCCAATATTCCTCCGAGTTAAAGAGACATTATCGTTAAACTCAATTTTGAAAAAAATCTCTTAAATTAATAGTTAAGCCTTTAAATATACCAACGTTTATTCTATCTTTTTCAATATCATCATATGTTTCCGGGGTGTCGTATTCCCCATTTTCCCTCAACCTGTAAACCAGTACATTTTTTTTAACATAATTAACAATCCAGTATTCTCTTACTTTATATTTCTCATATAGATTTAATTTTTTCACGTAATCCAACGAAGCGTTTGCGGGTGAAGCAATTTCGACAATAAAATCAGGTGCACCAAGACAATGTTTTTCTTTTAATTTTGATTGCTCACAAACTACGAAAATATCAGGTTGCACAATATTGTTAACATCCTCAATTAGACCCTCTCCGTTTTGCAGTAGAACATCAACAGGAGAAGTGAAAACTTCGCATTCATCACCTTCCAGATAATTTGCAAGAGATAAAAATATTCTTCTCAAAACCCTTTGGTGCTGTATTGAAGGAGCAGGAGTCATGGCAAAAAGGCTTCCTTCAATGATTTCGTATTTTTGGTCATCGGAAAAATTAAGATAATTTTGATAAGAAAACTGTTGCTTTGCATTTTTTACTGCTTGAGACATTTATTTCACCCGCCCTTCCTATTTAATATTACCAATTTAAGGTTGGACGAACAAGGAAATATTTTTGGACTCCGTACGTCTTTTCAAAAAAAATATTAAGTTCGGTTATCAATCGCCCAACGATTTCCTGGTGATAAGGCATGGGTTTAGGAACCAAAATTAGTTTTCCTCCAATTATTTCATAATCCCAATTATCTTCCAGTTTCAAGTAATCTTCGTAAGTAAACGTTTTCTCCGCATTAACTACTAAATTAGACATACCGTTCAACTCCTTGAAGGTTACCAGTAAAATTTGTTTTATTTTACCATAGAAAGATGTTTAACGAAACGCACCGTAACAGTAAAAAAAACCGCAAAACCCCGGATTTATACGTTAGAATATAAGACGCACCAGGCAATAGCCTAGTAATTTTCCTTGCCAAGTTAACATATGTACCTCAATAAACGGGTTTTTGTGAGTTTAACTAAATTTAAAAGGATTAAGACGGGCTAAGAGAAATACCATCTTCTGGTTCCTGGTGCATTGGATCATTAAATGGCGCAAGGTGGTGGATGCACAGTGATACCCGATACCGGGTTCATACGGTTCATACTATGATAAGATTAATAACCACTGGGCCCGGTTGCCCCTGATACAACATTAAAGGTATTCTCACCTTAAATCGTGAGAATACCTTTTCTATTGCTAAAAGCTATGCCTCGGGCTACGGTCACGCGGTAGGGCCGGTACCAACAACTTAAAATTTCAGAAACGGCCAGGGAATATGTATTTAAAGCACGAAGGAGTTTTATTCCTCTATACGTTTTTGCGCCATGATATATACCTCATCATCGGCTCTTGCGGAAATGACAATAATCTTCATGATGCCGTTTTTCCGCACGACCTTGTACACCACCCGTAATCCCAGCTTTAATAGCTTAATTTTGCAGTAGCCTGCCAGGCTCGTGCCGCCTTTGTTGCCCAGTGGTTTACTATAGCCACCTTCTGCCTGTGGCAGAGGATTGACCGCCACCTTGTTGACGGCTTTGACCACCTGTACGCGTTGTGATTGATCAAGCCGCTTTATATCTTCCAGCGCTTCCCTTAAATATTCCACCTTCCACATGCTATTCCAGCTCTACTTCTGTACCTTTTAAATCCGTCTCGCTGATGCCCAACTCCTGCATGGCTTTTTCCGCTGGAATAAAATCCTCCGCTGTTGCATTTTCCATGCGTTTTTCAGCCTCTACAAACAAACGGTGGTTTTCAATGATTTCAAGCATCTGCTCATAGGTTTCGGGGGTGAGCAGCACACAAGCAGGAGAGTTGTTTTTAAGCACAATTTTGAAGCCCGTTTCACGGACTTCCTCAAAAATCTTATTGGCTTCACCCTTATTGAAACGGGAAATCGGTACAAGAGAATTCATCACACCGCTGATGGATATATGATTATGCATACTATCAACCCTTTTCATAATTCTCAAGATTAGTATATGGCTTATTCTTACTATTATTCTATGCGGTATCTATAAATTTGTCAATATATTTATTGATGTGTTCATGATACAGGCCTGCCTTCAAAGGCTCTATGAAGTGTATAGCGAAAATCCGCCAGGGCTGGCAGCGATACGACCGACTGATAGCGTCAGTGGATAAGGCCAAACGTAAAGAGACGGCGGAACAGGTTTACCAGGAAGAATACGATATGGTCATTGTGGATGAAGTTCACCACTTGAAAAATCGTAGAACCCAGGGCTGGCAACTGGTTAACCGGTTTCCAATAATCCCTGGTGGGTGCCCTGCTCTACAATTTCACCATCCTTAATAAATAAAATTTGATCCGCCCCCAGCACGGTATTGATGCGCTGGATCACCACAAAGGTGGTGCAATATGCCAGGAGGGTTTTCAAGGCCCTTTTTATAAAGGCCTCGGTTTGCATATCTACGGCACTGGTGCTGTCATCTAAAATGAGGATAGTGGGTTTTTTAAGCAGAGCTCTGGCGATGGTGAGCGGTGTTAATTCCACTTCAATAGTGTCGGCGTGGCGGTGGGTTAAAATGGACCCTGTTTCGCTACGACGGTTGCGCACCATGACATCCCTCAGAAAACCTTTCAGAGGCCGGGGGCTTTTATTACAACCTTTATACCAGCCAATTAAGAGGAATTTTTGAATGAAAATAGCTGTTTTAAGTACAAAGTTGATCAGCTGATGTGATAAAAATTCTCCCGCTGCTGCTGGAGACGCTGCAGATGATCTTTCAGGAGCCGGTTCTCTTCCGACTCCAAATCAGGGTCAGCACGCAGCAGTTCTTCCGCCCGATGGCGGGCGGCCAGTAATATATCCTGGTCCCGCACTAAGTCGGCTATTTTAAACTCCGGCAGTCCGGACTGCCGGACACCGGTGACGTCCCCCGGTCCCCTAATCTGCAGATCTTTTTCCGCTAGGTAAAATCCGTCGCTGCTGGCTTTCATAGCCCTGATGCGCTCGGCTGCCTCCTTGGTGCGCACCCGGGCGGCCAGTATGCAGTGCGCTTCTCCGCCGCCGCGGCCTACCCGACCCCTTAACTGGTGCAGTTGGGCCAGCCCGAACCGGTCGGCGTCTATAATCACCATTACACTGGCATTGGGCACATCTACGCCTACTTCAATTACTGTCGTGCTCACCAAAACCTGCGTCTTTCCGGCCCGAAACTTGTGCATTACTTCTTCCTTTTCATTGCTCGGCATGCGCCCGTGCAGCAGGCCCACCCTGCAATGGCGCAGTTCATTTTCAATAAGGCGTGTGTAAAGTTCTTCGGCTGCCTGCAGATCCATTTTTTCCGATTCTTCCACCAGCGGACAAATTACAAAGGCCTGGCGTCCGGTTTTAACTTGATCGTTTACAAACTGAAAGACCCGGGGTAGTTCTCCCGGGGATACATAGTATGTGCGTACAGGCTGCCGCCCAGGAGGCATACTGTCGATAACGGACATGTCCAGGTCGCCGTAAACCGTCATGGACAATGTCCTTGGAATGGGTGTTGCAGTCATAATCAGGACGTCGGGCTGAACACCTTTCCCCTGTAAAATGGCGCGCTGGCGAACTCCGAAACGGTGCTGTTCGTCAATTACCGCCACGGCCAGGTTCTTAAAAGATACATCGTGCTGCAGCAACGCCTGGGTGCCCACAATCACCGATATATCACCTATGGCGATACGTTCAATCAAGGCACGGCGCTCTTTGGCCGGCATTCCACCGCTAAGCAGGGCAATGTTAACCCCAAGGGGCTCCAGGGACGCAGTGAGCGAGAGATAATGCTGTTCGGCCAGCACCTCGGTGGGAGCCATGAATGCGCCCTGTATCCCGCCTTCCACAGCCCGCAGCAGCGTCAGAACCGCCACCACGGTCTTGCCCGACCCCACGTCGCCCTGCAGCAGTCTGTTCATAGGATAGGGTTTGTCCAGGTCGGCCATTATTTCACCCGTCACTCTTTGCTGAGCTTCGGTTAAATCAAATTTCAGGCCGGATATGTATGCCCGCTGCAGCCCGTTGTCCTTGGCATATGTATGTGTTTTTTGTACCCGGGTAAGATTTTGACGAAGTTTTAAAAGCTGCACCTGAATGATAAAGAATTCCTCGAATACAAACCTGCGGCGTGCCTCCGTTGCATTTTCCCGGTGATCCGGAAAATGAATCTGTCTCAAGGCAACGGGGAGTGGCGTCAGATTTTCACGTTCCATAATCCACCGGGGTAAAAATTCGGTATAATTCTTTTCCCACTGTTCCAGGGCCGCGTATGTAAAGGATCGCATCATGCGTTGACTTAGCCCGGTTGTGGCATGGTATACAGGTACCATCCGCCCTGCGTGCAGCAAGTCGCCGCTTTGGTTAAGCACTTCAAAATCGTGCACCTGAACCTGCACTGAACCAAACCCAAGGTCCAGTTTACCACTCACCAATAGTTCTGTTCCCGGACGGAGAACCTTTTTAACGTGAGACTGATTGAACCATACGGCGTAAAACATACCGCGTTCAGACTCCAGGGCCGCTCTGGTAATGGTAAGATTCCTGCGCGGCTTTGTTTCCTGAGCACTGATTACCGCACCGCGCACTGTAACATTAGCCCCGTTTTCTTGGCCGAAGGGCGAAACCGTCCGGCTGCGGTCCAGGTATTCGCGTGGAAAATGGTAAAGTAAATCGTGTACCGTAAATATTTTTAACCGGGCCAATTGTTCGGCCCGGCGCGGTCCAACCATCTTTAGGTATTTTGCCGGCGTTTCAAACCGGTCGCCACTTTTACCAGCGTCCATATTTTTTTCTCCTGTATAAAAAGCTTTTAAAACGACATCGCCAGTTGCATAGAACCAATGAATCTGATAAAATATTAAAGTCTTGTATTGAAGGAGGTGTTTACCATGGCCAGGAAATGTTCAGTATGCGGTAAAGGCATTACCGTAGGCATGAAAGTCAGTCACTCCCACATCCGCACCAAGAAAAACTGGGCACCCAACTTGCAAAGGGTCAAGGCCAACGTTGACGGTACGCCCCGCAGAATCGTTGTCTGCACCAGGTGCCTCCGTAGCGGTAAGGTTCAAAGAGCCATCTAATTTTAAAAAGCATTATCAACAAAAGCGGCGTAAGCCGTTTTTTGCTTTAAGCTTTAAATTAAAGCGCGCACCAGATATTCACCTAGGGCGCACTTTTAAAGAAATTCGAGTAGTCGCCCATGCTACTGCGAGGCACCATCAGCAGTTGAAAATCTATTTCAAAACATTCCCATGTCATTGCTATGAATCCAACCACTGTATGGGCGCATTTAACTAGGGGTGGCT
>JAENYQ010000023.1 GCA_016841675.1 Desulfotomaculum sp. | reverse complement strand
AACTGTTGTTTGTCTCTGTGGCGCGCTGCGCGCACCAACCGTCCACCATTTCCTGGGTCAGCGTCCCCGCTTCCGGGAACAACCGTGCGCAATGGCTGTCGAAAAGAAACCTATCAAAATTGATGGTAAGATCATACCATAGAAAAAATCCAAACCTTTTTCGAAGGAAGCGGCTTGATTACGCGGCTTTTTTCTGCAAGGTTTGGATTTTATTTTTGTTTGGATAACGATTATTGTTAACCACGTGAGGCAGAAGCTTGTGCTTTTGCTCGGGTATCCAACCCAAAAACGTATCTCGAACACCCAAATGCAATACTGCCCGGTTGTAACTCAAAGCCGCAATCGGTCTGTTTTCGTGAAAAACCAGGTATTTTATCCTGGGGCCGATCATCGTCTCGTAGCCAAGGTAGTGGTAGTTTTTGACCAGATAGTCCCACACCTGCTCCCAGGATGTCTTATTGACCAACCGAACCGTTAACGGTCGAATATCTTTGAGCTTTCCAACCAGTGGTCGTGTATTCAGAGAAAATTCATTGTTCATAGCTACCACTTTTTAATATTAATTTCGTTTGCATCACCAGACCCCTAGAATATTTTAGCAGGTGAGGTTGTCATTGTTCATCATTTTTTTAGTTTACGCTGTAGTACTAGAAACAAAAAGCTTAAATGGGGCATATTAGGTCAACCTATAGACCTTTTGCATTATGAAACGGTGCATTATAGGGCGTTACAAAAGGAAGGGACTTAATTATATTTAACTAATTAAAAAGGCGCCAATGGAGAAAGGAGAGTGGTTTTATGCTTGTGCTTTTTAGTAACGACCATTAGCCGGTTAATTTAAAAATAGGAGAAAAATGGTACCAAAAACAGGAAATAGGAAAACGAATTCTATTTTTATACGAGGAGGTATAACAATCTATGTTTAAGAGACGTATTTTCAGCATGATGGTAATAGTTGCAGTGCTTATGTTTACTTTATCATTTGGAGCTTCGGCCATGGCTGCAAGCACAGAAAAAATGCCAGCTAGTGGTTCGGTAGAACTGACTAATGAAGAGGTAACTCAGTTTACACAGGAAGAAATATCTGAACCGCAACAGGAAGAAATATCTGAACCACAACAGGAAGAAATACTTGAGCGGGCGCTGACCTATTTAGGTAGAGGAACAATAAATGCTGATGGTGTACATTTGAGAGCGGGACCTGGTTCATCATATACATCATTAGGTCTTCTATACCAGGGTGATAGCGTAATTATGTATGTAGAGGGCACGACCTCGACTTGGTTTCATGTGTACAGTTATCGCCATGACTGTTTAGGGTATGTTTATAGATCATATGTAGATAGAGATTGAACTTCCTTAGCCCATATTAGAAGTTGGACATAATTGATAGAACATATTGAACCAGCTTGTCATTGTAGTATATGGAAATTCTAATCTAATTTTGCAAAACAAGATATTTATTTTTGCCCTGTTAAGAATGTCACTTATCAGGGCAGTATTTTTGATGATTAACGTTTCCATTGTCCCCCATAATACTTACACACCCACTACTATGAAATAAAGACCACGGTCTCCTTGGATGTAAAGATGGTTTTTCAAATTAACGTAAGATTTCATTGCCCAAACTCCTCAAAAGCAAAGCATTGAAAACCTTTGAAAAAAGCAGGAAAATAGCCCCGAATAAAGAAGTTAATATTTAGCAATTGAAAAAAACAAGCATATTTTATGAGGGGATAACCACAATGTTTAAAAAGAGCGACGAACACTCCAAAATGAACTTTTAGCCATTATCGGTTAATGAGGCCAAATATCGCTAAGTAATACCTGGGCACCGGGTCTTTTACAAAGAAGTATTCCGCAAGATAAACTAAGAACTCTTTGCTCCACTGTAATGTCTTGATAATGCAGACCCAACTTTCCGGCCAACATACTGTTATCACTGGAAATCATCAAACACATATTCGACTTAACAGACAAAGAAATGATAGAACAATTCTATTTAACTTTTAAGTCCTCTACGCCTTGGGAATACACAACATAGGAGACTTTTACCTGGCTGAACGTACCTATATAAGTTCGATGAGAAAAAAATTTGCTGGAGGAGCTATGATGAGGTTTAAATCTTACTACTGGATACTAGTATTTGTGGGTTTGGTCATGGGCATCATCTTGACGATGCAATTTAGGGTAACCCAGGAGATTACAAAAAGTTCACCTTCCCTGGAAAGAACTATGGCACTGTCGCAAGAGCTAGAAGAAAACAGGAAAGACAGGGAAAAACTGAAACTTCAAGTATACGAACTACGCGATCGCTTGGATCAGGCGGTGACCGTGCCGGAATTGGGTAAACTTAAAGAAGAACTGGATCGGGTACGAGGGCTAGCCGGCATGACGGATATTAATGGCCCGGGAGTGAAGGTCACACTTAACGACAGTCCCAACGTGCCGCAGCCGGGACAGGATCCCAATATTTTCGTGCTCCACGATGAAGACTTATTGATTTTGTTAAACGAACTTAAAGCCGCCGGGGCAAATGCTATTGCTATTAATGAGCATCGTATTATATCCACCACCGAAGTGCGCTGTATCGGCCCGACCATTTTAATCAATAAAAATCAGCGCATCAGCCCTCCATTTATCATTTCCGCTCTGGGGAACCCGGATACGCTGGCCAATTCCCTAAAGATGAAAAGCGGTGTGTTGGACTTGCTGCAGGTATACGGTATTCAGGCAGATGTGAAGAAGATGAATGAGGTGACCATCCCGGCTTATTCGGGTACCCTAGCTTTTAACCATGCCAAACCAAAACAATAGCGGGAGGATAAGGCTAATGACCAGCAAGACTACCGGTTATATATCCATCATGCTGGTTGCACTGATCCTGGGTTTGATGCTGGCGGTGCAGTATCGAGTAGTCAACAGAGCACCGACCGTAATATCCACGGACCGGGCCAAGGAAATAGCAGACGAAATTAAGCAAATTGACCGAGATAGGGAAGCACTGCATAAAGAGATCAGTGACCTAATCTATAAGCTGGAGCAGGTTAACCAAGGTAAAAACGAGGCCATTAACGCCTTGCATAATGAGCTGGAAAAAACGCGTATGGCCGCCGGTTTGCTTACCGTCACCGGGCCCGGAGTGGAGGTAATATTGGATAACCCGGGGGAGAGGAAAGGGAGCTGGCTGCAGTCGGACGTGTTTATCATTTCCGCGGAAGACTTGCTGAAGGTGGTGAACGAATTGTGGGGAGGCGGTGCCGAGGCCACATCCATCAACAGCCAGAGGATTATTTCCACCACAGAAATAAGGTTCGCGGGTCCTTTTCTTAACATTAATACCGTGCGGGTGGTTCCCCCATACCAGATTCTGGCCGTCGGTGATGCCGATGCCCTGGCGGGTGTCCTGGAATTGCCCGGAGGTCTGGCGGAATTTCTTCGGAGTTTGGGCATTGAAGTTACTGTGGAGAAGCACCAGGACTTAACGGTGCCGGCTTATACCGAGAGTTAGTTTGTCAAAGTAGTAACAAAAAAAACTTGTCCAAAATAGAAGTTAAATTAATATTGATTCAGATTAGCGAGCTCCATTTGCGTTGGCTCTTGTACCCCCAATATCAGCTTGGTTAGCCTTTTAGGGGTTACGCCCAGTTCAAGTGCGAGGTTATACCTGTTGGCACCAACGTTAATCTGACTTGCTAATTTATCCCGCAACGTATTCCATTCCATCACTTTGAGCCTCCTCAGATAGTTTCATCACTTTTATTTACGGCTACTGTCACCAGTATCTGCCTTACCCAGTTGAACCAGTATCTTACGGTCTTGAAGTTATAATCGGGGCCGTAATTAAGCTTGCCTTTTTTATATTAATTCCTTGGGCGCTGGGCGTTCTGCAGGAGTTTATGGTAGCGTATATAAGCTTTGCCTTTCTGCGCGTTGTAGCGGGTGGGATTCATTGTTCTGCATACTACAGGTGTCTTCTTGTCTCGCTAACATCATATTTAGGAATTGTGTTTATGGCGATTTTCCTTGACTCATTTCCATTACCATACCGGGAGTTGTACTGGGGTTTGCTGGCTTTAGCGTTTTTTGTGGTAGTAGCCAAAGTAATTATTTTTTACAGTTACACCCATGTAATTCCATAGGGAATATATCGAAAAACAACAGACTGATGGTGATGAAGAGAATTTTAAAATCACCACATGAGTTTCAGTCATGAGCTTTAGTTGGCATTCAGCCAATGGTTGCCTTCAGCAGGCTTAAGCCTGATTTGGGACTTTCAGTCCCAATCAAACCCACCTGCTAAAAGCAGGTGGTCAGTTAGTAAAAAGAGGGTTGAAAATTTAAGCGACTTACGACTGCAGGCTGTTAATTAAATCAAGCTGCAGTTGTATGGGATTAAGAATATGCGCAAGTGTAGTTTGACAAAGTTTGACATTATAAATTTGACATTATAAATAGATAATGATACAATTTCCTTACTGGGTAAGGATGCTTGCTTATTCAGTTAGCTACTCCTAACAAATTACAAATATAAAAAAGATCTCAACATCTTATTAAATGGCGAAGCCATAAATAGTAAATGATAAGAGGCAATGAGCCGTAAATAGTAAATAATAAGAGGGCAATGAGCCGTAGTGCCAAAGGGTGGAAAGTATAATTATGAATAATAACAATATTATGTTAATTGAACGGGCAGCTAAAGAAACTAGGTTAATAAAAAGTACATCCAAACGTCAAATTACTATACCAAAATCATTTTTTGAAATTCTTGCAATTGAAGACGGGGTTACTTTTGTTGCTCAGGTTAATGAAAACGGAATATTCTTAAAACCACAAAGTATAATGAAACAGAGTATCCGTGATCAGGATAGGGAGCATATCATTCGTCAAATATTTCGTGAAGGCTATTCCGAAGAAGAGATTATTGAGGAATTAAATTATCGCCTAAAGAAATATGACGAGTTTATTGCCCATCGGGTGCAAGAATTTGATAATGATATTGCGGATAGCTATGATGGTACGGGTGACGAACCGGAGGTAGAATCTTTCAATGGATTGGACATTTTCTTCCACGAGGAGGCTGGAGCGTCTCATAAAGAGCCTTGAAAAGAAGCAAAAAGCATTAATAACCAGCTACAATGAACAAGTTGAGATTATTATAGATAATCCTAAAACTGGTTCACCTCTACAAGGTGATTTGGATGGATACTACAGCTGGGATTGGACGTTTCGTGATATTTCTGTACGTATATGTTATAGTTTTTCAGAGAGAGACAAGCATATATACCTTGTTTATTTCGGTACCCGAGAAAACTTTTATAAGGATTTAAAAAGATACTTAAAATGAGAATAAACTGTGGGTAATAGTCCTGGCCATGAGCCGGGCTTTTTCATTATAACATAATTTAGGAATGTATACATTCATGCCGCATGACCCGAACCGGAATAGCGAAAGAACGGTGAAAACATGTATAGGTATATCATTTTTGACTTCGACGGTACCCTGGTAGACTCAAAAGATGCTTTTATAGCTGCTTATAATCAGCTGGCTGAGAAGTATAATTATAAAAAAGTTAAGCCAGAAGATATTGAATATTTAAAAGGGTTATCTATTATTGAAAGATGCAGATTGCTTAACTTACCTCTCTACAAGCTGCCGTTTGCCGTGTCGGAACTACGCCGACAATATAAAAATTACCTTAGCCATTTGGTGTTATTTGCCGGGATTAAAGAATTACTGGATGCATTAAAAAACAGGGGTTATAGTTTAACCATTATATCATCCAATGCTGTGGATAATATTAAAGAACTGCTCCAAACCAACCAAATTGATTATATTAATGATATTTTTACTGCGAGCCATATTTTTGGCAAGGACAGGGTGATTAAAAAATTTCTTAAAGTAAATAATCTTAAAAAATCAGAAGTAATCTACATTGGAGATGAACAAAGGGACATAGTGGCCAGTAAAAAAAATGGCGTTAAGGTAATATGGGTCGGATGGGGTTATGATGGTATTGACTTGGCCAAACAGGAGAATCCGGATTATATCGTTAATTCACCGGGAGAAATATTAGGTGTATTAAAAAAACTTGAACATTAATAATCCCGACTAATTTTAAAGAAGACCCGATTAACATTGGATGAATCAGCATCTTGCACGGTAAAGAGGATTTTTTAACGGGAGTCAGAGACATTGCGCCTTATTGGGTATGATTTTTTTATGGTTACTCAAATCTTTCATAGAACACGGTATCCTCTAGCGGCTTGCGAGCCTGGTCGTGTCTGTCCGGGGAGAGGAGTTCCCCGGCTGGGTAACCGATGGCCAGTATATTTACCGGCTCAACCTGGTCGGGAATATTAAATTCGCTCTTGATGACATCGGTTTTGAAATAGCAAATCCAGACCGTCCCAAGCCCCAGTTCGGTGGCCTGCAGCATCATGTGATCGGTTATAATGCTGGCATCAATATCCGTAGTCTTTTTACCGTCGAGAGGCCTTTTCCAGGCTGTATCATGATCTGCGCAAACAATAATGGCCAAAGGGGCGTCATATATTCTAACGGAGGCTTTTTTCATTTTTTCCAGATTTGTTTTCTCGCGCACCACAATCAAGCGTTGTGGTTGTAAGTTTACTGCTGTGGGGGCAACCCTGCCGGCTTCAAGGATTTTAAACAGTTTTTCTTCCTCCACCGGTCTGGCTTCATATTTTCTTACTGAAAATCTTTTTTTAGCCAGTTCCAAGAAACTCATTATTTTCCCACCCTTTCATTATTTTTATAGCTATTGCTTAATTTTATTGTATTAACATGCCACGAGTCAAATATTTGATCTGTTTCAGGTGGTACAGTAAATAAATCCCATAACCACAGGGTACAAGAGAGTCAGTAAATTTTAGTAAAGCGGGATGATGTGGGGGTTGCGATTTTTCGTCAACTATTATATTATATATAGATATAAAACAATATAAATACCAATCGCATTTGCAAAAAGGCATTTTTTGAGAGAGACTTTGTGAAAAATATTCCAATGTATCGTTGAGTACAAGTTTGGCAGTATAATGATGATATCAAAAAAATTAACATAAACAATTGTGTATCACAGGGGAAACTGTCATCTAAGAGCGTTAGCGGAGGATCTCAATTCTTAACTAACGCTCTTAGATGACCTGACGCTGTACTACTTACTGAGTTAACGGTATAATTATAAAAATTAATCACTTAACAGTAGCAAAAGCACCAACAAAAATATATGCTAAAGTTGGAAACGTCAACTAACTAAAGAGGGATAAAGATGGGGTCAGAAATAATCTTAAGTGTCATTGGTGGCATGGGGCTCTTATTATATGGAATGCACATAATGAGCGAAGGGCTGCAAAAAATAGCCGGGCACAGGCTAAGGGACGCGATGGGTTCTTTGACCCAGAACAAAATTATTAGCCTTATCGTCGGTGCCCTGATTACTGTTTTATTTCAAAGCAGTACAGCCACCACTGTTATTCTTGTCGGACTGACCAACGCATCCATCATTACACTAAAACAAACTCTAGGTATTATTCTGGGGTCCGACATTGGCACAACAGTTACCGCCCAGCTTATCGCCCTTAAAGTTACGGAGATCGCGCTGCCTGTTGTTGGTATTGGGGCTACCATTGTATTTTTTTCCAAACGCGATAAGTACCGCAGGATAGGCCAGGCTATTTTGGGATTCGGTCTTTTATTCCTGGGCCTGAAGATTATGGCCGACGGTATGTATCCGCTCCGTGATTCGCAATTTTTTAAGGACATTCTACTGCAAATGAGTGACAATCCACTGCTGGCCATTTTAGCGGCGGCCTTGTTTACTTTTTTGGTCCACAGCAGTGCCGCCACTATCGGTATCATGATGGTATTGGCCATGCAGGGAATGCTGCCGCTGGTTTCAGCCATTTATTTGATGTACGGGGCTAACATAGGTACATCTTTTACCGCTGTACTCAGCAGTCTTAGCTCTTCCAGGGAGGCCCAAAGAGTTGCCACGGCCCACGTAATTTTTAAAGCGGCCGGTGTTTTGGTATTCCTACCTTTTACTATTCCGTTTGCCGATTTTATGCAATCCATCGCCTCGGGGCCCGGGTTTCAGGTGGCCAATGCCCATACCTTTTTCAATATTGCTATCGCCATTATCTTCCTGCCGTTTACGTCTTACTTTGCAGCTTTCTTAGAGAAAATTGTACCGGAAAGAAAAGGAAGCCTCATCGAGCCGCGTTATCTGGACGATTCTCTGATCGGAACCCCTTCTATCGCTATTGGGTTGGCCCTAAAAGAAATTATTTACATTTCTGACAATACGGTTAAAATGTTAAAAGAGGCCAAAAAAGTCTTGGATAACTATAATTCCGACCTGGTAGAATCTATTTTGGAAACCGAAAACAGGGTAGACCGACATACCGTAGCCACTAGGCAATATCTCACTCAGGTATTAAGGAACCCTCTTTCCAGAGAGGAATTTACCAAATGTTTACGCCTTATTAACACAGTTAACGAGCTAGAAAAAATGGGCGATACTGTTGAGAAAAATCTTCTTTACCTCGCTGAGAGCAGAAAAATTAATAATGCCAGGTTCTCCGAAGAAGGCAGCAAAGAACTGGAGCTTATGTATAGTAATATTTACAAGCTGGCAAACATGGTAAACAATATAATTATGACCAATGACTCCCGCATGACTTATGATGCTTTGTGCTTGCAGGAAGAAATCACCGACCTGGAGTTCAGATCGCGCATCTCGCATATCCAGCGATTGAGTAAAGGGGTCAGTGAATCGGAAAACTCCAGCGCCATACACCTGGAGTTAATCAGTGCGTATTTGAAAATTGCGGAGCACCTGTTCCATATCATTGAAATTGCTAATGACCCGGAAATATTGGATAATAAAAACATTGATCAATTTTGCAACGGCGGCAACATTTTTGATATGACATCGCTTAAACAATAATTATGAAAATTCATGGTTATACCGTTAACTCAGTAAGTGGTACAGCGTCGTGTCATTGTAGAACGAAGTGAAGAATCTAGAGCCTTCGCTAACGCTCTTAGATGACAGCTCTCCCCCGCGGTGCACAATTGTTTGTTTAAAGCAAATAATAAACTAGGCAAAGAAAACTAGCCGCTGGTAGCGAAGCCGCTGGTTTTCTTTGTTTTTTTAATCATGGCCCCAAAAATACCGATCTTTTCGCACAGTTTTTTTATCATTAGTGGGCAGAATATAAAAAGTGGGCAGAATATAAAACTGTTAAGCTGCAAATATTCCTATTAGGTGGAAAGGATGTGTAGCAGTGAAAAAGAAATTAGTTCTGTTAACCGTTGCACTGCTTTTGGTATTTAGCATTACTCAGGTGGCGGCGGCCGAAATGGGCTGGGGTGATAGCCCGCACAAGCTAAACAGTGATAAGATGTTTAACCCGGTTGAAAAATTAAACCTCACCGACCAGCAAATTGCCAAAATGCGTGAAATAAATCAAAAAACTTACGAGCAAACCCGCGACCTGCGTATCAAACTAATGGACAGCAGGCATGAGCTTAAGCAGCTCAAACTGCAGAAAAACCAGGATCAAGCTAAAATTGACGCTAAGGTAAAGGAAATTAACAACCTGCGTGATAAGCTGCACGGCATTTTCCAGCAGAGTAAAGAGCAGTGCCAGTCTTTACTTACCCAGGAACAACGGGACCAATTGAATCAACTAAGAGGTAATAAAGGCCCGCGGCTAAATAATTAGCAGTAAAAATGTATTAACTTTTTATAATTATAAAGAACCAGGCCGCCTTTTAAAGCTGCCCGGTTCTTTTTTAGTTTAGGGATAAATTTAGTCTTTAAGGCGTTATCTTATAAAATACATTATTTCGGCAGTGGCTCTGATATTTACCTTACCGGGGTTTATAGGTGTGCTTTGCGCTTCCATTTTGTCATAGATTATAGGCGACGGTGACTGGTCAAACCAGTTACCGCTGGCGGATTTGACCCCTACAATTTCTTTGCCTAGCGCACCGGCCAGTACCTCGGCCTTTTGTCTGGCGTCTTCTACTGCTTGGCGCAGCGCGGCAATATTTTGCTCGGTGTTACCTACGGTATAAAAGCTAATATTGCGAACTTCATTAGCACCGTTTTGTACTGCTGTATCAATAATGCTCCCGGCAGTGCTGATGTCCTCTACTGTAACTTTAACTTCATTGACCACCCGGTATCCAATCAACTGCGGTTGACCGTCCCTGGTATAATCGTAATTAGGCTGGATGTTGTAGCTGGACGTCATAATGTTCTGCTGTTTAATTCCCGCGTTTTTTAATGCTGTGATTAGTTTTTCCGCCATTTTAGCATTTTGGGCCTGGGCTGTTTTAACGTCCGCGTCCTCGGTAACTACTGCTACGTTAATATCTACCCGGTTGGGGACCATTTCCACTGTACTTTCCCCGCTGACCGAAATGTAAGGTTGCTCAGCCTCAGCGGCCCAGCCAACAGCGGAAAAAGATAGTAACAGCAATACCGTCAAAATTAAAACTGCAGGGAACCTACGCATTAGTACCACCCCTTTTTAGTATTATAACTTTGACGGTGAGCCGGCTATTTTGTTCCCTTAAAAGATAACCATAAAACTCCTTATTATGCTCCCGCTTGCTCAAGCAGGTGTATTACGGCGGGATGGTTTCCTGCCTGAGCAAGTTTAAGGGCTGTCAGGCCGCTGCTGCTGCACATGTTATAGTCGGCCCCGGCGGCTAAAAACATTTGCACTATATCAACATGGCCGGTGAAAGCGGCTACCATCAGGGCTGTTACCAGGTCATGGCTTTGAACATTTACATCTGCTCCTTTATCCAGCAAAGCTTGGGCTACCTGGACATGACCGTCTTTGGCTGCCAGCATCAGGGGCGTAGCGTCATAGTTATCCTTTACATCCGGATTCATGCCCGAGGCTAAGAAAAACTGGACCATTTCGTTGTTGCCTTCCCGTACCCACTGCAAAAATGAATCCTTTGACCAATCAAGTACTGATACAGTATCGCCAACTTTCACCGGTCCGCCTTTGAACACCCGCCCAAAACGGCCTTCACGGCTAACTATATAGGGCCGCCCATATTCTTTAAATTCTTCCTTGCCGATGTGCAGCACCAAAATTATAGATTCGCCAATAGCTACATATTTGCCGGCGGTCAACTCTGACTGTTCAATCCCTTGGATGGTGAAATTTTCAGTTAATCCGCCGTTGATCACTTCCTCTTTTTTCTCCGGCGGCACTTGATCCATAGCCTCTATTGGGAAAATGCTTACCTGTCGATCCCAATCGCCGCCGTGGGCATCCCCTTCAAGGCCCCATCCTTCAATAACTTCTACCTGTGCTATACTGGTTTTTTCGATACCCCGGGTTGAGCCGATATTGATAGACAAAACTTTTCCCATCGTCTCTCCTTTGAATTATTAACGTGAACATCTGCTAATATTTTACTTGTTCCAATTTTACTTGTCAAAACCTGATTATTTGATCTCATAATTAGCTAAAGCAAAATGTGCGGTTATTGTTGACGTATGTTTATAATGAACCTATAATTTAAATAAAAACTATTATGGGGTGCTGTGATGAGCGACTTAGATTATAATGAGTTAACTATTGAGCATTTCGAAAACCCTCGCAATGTCGGAGTGGTTAAGGATGGCAATGGATATGGTAAAATTGGTGAACAGGGGTGCGGTGATATATGTGAGATTACCGTACGTATTAAGGACAGCATTATAGAAGACATAAAGTTCAGGGTTTATGGGTGTGCCGGAGCCATTGCAACCTCTAGCGTGGTTACGGAAATAACCATGGGTAAAAATATTGAATTTGCTTTAGACTTAACGGATGACGATGTGGTTGATTATCTTGGCGGGCTGCCGGAAGGTAAAAAGCATTGTTCATTACTGGCCATAAAAGCATTGCACCAAGCAATTTACGATCACCTGCTCAACAAAGGTCTGGAAAGTGTAGGAACAGTAAATACAAAAGACCAGTTTAATCAACTGGCTGAACAAACTCTGCAAGAGATTATGCAAAGGGCTAAGCAAAATTAAACCCAGTTTAAATATTGCCTGGCCATAAAACCCTATTGTTTTAAACCCGCAGTCAGTTCTGCAAAATCGACCCTGTGCCGAAAGGCCAGGGTTTTAGTGTGTGCCCGGCTTTTTTTAATCTTTGGCATTTTCTTAAAATTAGCCAGGGCAAATAGTGAAATAATAATAAGGGTAAAATACAATGACTGGGTGGAGTCCTTACGCTGGTACGTTTTGGTTTTGTTGCCATGTCAGTTGCCTTGGAAGATGCTTCTTCGTCAAAGACAGTAACCATGAAGACCTATAAAAAAATAGCGCAGCAGGATCCCGAGGCGGCCATGGAGAAAGTAAAACGGGTTGCCCGGGAGAACCTGTTTAATAGTCCATCTAGCAATGGAGGTGGCCAATTGACTGGTAGATTAAAGCTAAAAAATTTAGCTGCAATTGGTTTGTTAGCTGCGTTAATGGCAATAACAGCTGGCTTTATTAATGAACTAAGCAGTGCATTTCAACAACTGGAAAAAGCTGAAGAGCAAAATAATGCCTTAATTAAGGATATCCAAAGACTCAACGAGCAGAACGCAGAATTAAAGCTCCAACTGCAAAAACAAAAACTATTAACCCTGGAAGCGAAAACCGGTCTGGTGAAAATTGAGGATGTGGACGATACAATTGTGATGGACTTGAGGTACGCCACCGGCAACAATTTCACCGGTCGTAAGTTATATCCGGTGGCAATATCTCTTTTACAGAGGGGTACTGCCAATAAGTTAAAAGCCGCCAATGAACGTTTTAAAAAGGATGGTTATCGGATCAAGGTTTGGGATGCATACAGGCCTTTGGATATCCAAAAGAAGTTCTGGGAGTTAAAACCGGACAGGCTTTATGTCGCCAATCCAGCCTATGGGTCCAAACACAACCGGGGCAGTGCGGTAGACATTACCCTGGTGGATAAGTTGGGCAATGAACTGGAAATGCCCACTGAATTTGACCACTTTTCGGAAAAAGCCTGGAGAAATTACACCGGCAATACACCGGAAGCACAGCGCAGCATGGAGTACCTGGGTCAAATCATGGCAGAGAGTGGGTTTATCCCTAATAGTACCGAGTGGTGGCACTTTGATGACAGCGCATGGAATTCCTATCCGGTGCTAAATATTCAATTAGAGGATTTTGCCTTGGATTAGACGTATTAACCAAAAAGGGGACAGGTATCTTTTTTCAAAAACCGAAAAAAGCAGCCTGTCCCCTTTTTGGTTTATTTTTCCTAACAGCAAAAAAAACCTTCCCGGCTGTATACCCAGGAAGGTTTTTATTAAGCATTTTTATTACCAGTTGTTGCGGCGTTGTTGGAAACATTCACGGCAGTATACCGGTTTGTCTCCACTGGGTTTGAACGGTACTGTAGTGTCTTTGCCACAGGCTGAACAAACCGTATCGTACATTTGGCGTTGCCCGCGGTCATAACTGCCACCGCCGCCTCTGCTGTTTCTATTTTGGGCTTTTCTTGCTGCACGGCACTCAGGGCAACGGCCGGGTTCATTTGTGAACCCTTTCTCTGCGTAAAATTCCTGTTCGGAGACCGTGAAAACAAAATCACGACCACAGTCCTTGCAGTTTAGATCCTTGTCATTATACATTTAGAAAACCTCCGTTATTAGTATTGCCCGTTCCGGGGAAGGTATTCATAAACTCTCCCAGAGACGGAACAATCGGAAGGTTTCTGTACTTCACCAGTATTTAACGAGCCTAGGTTAAGTATAATTACAGAACCCAAAAAAATCAAGCAGTATATATTAATATTTTCGGGCATCGCTGTAAAATAATTCCCTAAATAAATCCCCCTGTTAAACTAAATTTCGGTGGGGTTTTGGTGTGATCGGAGGGAACAATTTATTAAACCGGATAAGGCTCATAACTGTAGCAACTAAACCAATTACTACGTAAAATAAACCAGACCGGAAAATAATGTCTGGGGGTGGTGTAATAGTGGATATCATGTCCGATTCAAAAGGGAAGCCTTTGGCCATCGCCTATGTCAAAGGTGGGCCACTTAGACCGCAAATTGATGGTGTGGTTCGTTTTTACAATGCGCCGCGAGGCACTTGGGTTTGTGCGGAGGTAAAGGGGCTACCTCCTTATCAACCGGCGACCAACGGCGAAGATCCCATCGGTCCGCACGGTTTTCACATTCACGAGTTTGGCAATTGTCTGGTTGGCAATTCGCAGGACCCCTTCCAGGCGGCCGGTGAGCACTGGAATCCGACAAACCAGCCTCATGGTAACCATGTCGGTGACTTCCCGGTGTTGTTTTCCAATCAGGGCTATAGTAAAATGTGCTTTTTTACTGATGATTTTAAGCCGTATCAAGTTATTGGATTGTCAGTAATCATTCACCAAAACCCGGATGATTACAGAACACAGCCAGCGGGAGATTCCGGTAAGAGGCTGGCTTGTGGTTTAATAAGGGAACCCTAAATAATCCTGTTATTAGTAAACCATTGCCCGTACAGCTGTCACTGGTTAATATATTTGATGTTTTTTTACTAAAATTAAGGTACAATATAAAAATAATTAGTACAGTTAATTATTGACATATGTCAATAAAGCGGGTGAATTACGTTTGAGCAAGAACAAAATCACCGATTTACAAAACTACAAGCAGAAGGACAAGCTTCTGGGGTATAATTTGCCGGACTCCGGTAAAGTGCCGGGAAACGGTGGCATTGGCCGTCGTTTATTGAATAATCTAATAGATCGCAAATGGCTGTTACTGGGGATGGTTTTATTTACTTTAATTATTTGCCTGCCCACTCCGGATGGGCTCTCCAATGAGGGCAAATATGCCATAGGCCTTTGGGTTTTCATTGTAGTATGTTTTTTAACTGAAGCTGTTCCCTTGCCGGTTACCGCGATGATTATCGGCACCTATCAGGTAGTAGCGGGAATACACACTTTCCAGGAAGTGCCACGCACCTTTATGGACGATGCTGTCGTTTTCATCATGGGAATATTGATGCTTGGCGCTATGTTGGTGAAGTATAACATTCATAATAAAGTAGCCCTGTTTATGCTAAAAATATCCGGCACGAGGATCGACCGGGTTGTTCTGGGTATGGTGGCGTTTTGCGCCTTGAGCGCCGCATTTATCACCGAACATGCCACGGTAACCATTATGTTTCCCATTGGGGTTGGTATTGTTTCACTAAGCGGCGGCATTAAAAAAGTGCCCAAGCTTGGCAAGTTGATGATGCTGTCCATTGCTTACGGGGTCATTATTGGTGGTATAGCTACTCCGTCCGGCGGTGCCCGTAATGCAATAATGCTAAGTTTTTTAAGCGGCATTGGTATTCACGTCAGTTATGGACAGTGGATGCTAATGGCTCTGCCTTTGACCCTGTTATTAATCCCTATAGTCACATACTGGTTATTAAGGTTGTTTAAACCCGAAGTTGACGATTTAAAGGAAGTCCTGGAAAGAATCCAACAGGAGCTAAACGCAGACGGGCCTATGACCAGCCAGGCCAAAATGGCCTTAACGATATTTTTAAGCGTAGTTGTGGGTTGGGTATTATTAAGCCGCCAGTTCGGGGTGGGTAATATCGCTATGCTCGGAATCATCCTGGCTGTAGTTTTAAGGCTGGTGGATTGGAATTATCTACAGCAAAAAACCCAGTGGGGTGTAGTAGTACTTTACGCCGGGGCCATATCTATGGGCAAAATGCTGGTATCCACAGGAGCTGCCGTCTGGCTGGCGCAAAAAGTCTTAGATGTTGCCACAGCATTAGAGGTAACCAAGGGGCTGTCGCTCTTAGCCGCCACTACTACAATAACGGCCATTGTAACTAACACTATGGCCGATGGCCCCGCCGTAGCTATGCTGGGCCCTGTTTTTATTAGTGTTGCAGAACTGTCGGGCACTCCACCCCTGGCCATAGGTGTGGCCACTTCCCTGGGCGCTGCTTTTTCATATTTACTGGTCATTGCCACTCCCGCCAATGCCATTGTCTATGGGCCGGGCTTCTTAAAGGCTTCAGACTTTTTAAAGGCCGGCAGCGTTCTTTTTTTGATTTCCCTAGTTCTTTCAATTACGGTGCTGGCTGGAATATGGTGGCTTTCATTGGGCATTTGGTAGCAAAATAAAATGACAAAAGATTAAAATGCTCTGGATAAACCCGTCGGGACCAGCATTTTTATTCGGATTGCGCTCTTATAAAAAATTGCACAACCAATAAATATATGGTATAGTTTTAGTAAAGTAACTAACTAGATTAGGCATTAGTGAATTATAGCACAAGTGATAGGACGCAGGCAAAAAGTAGTGGTCAAAAATATATAAAACAAAAAAAGTAACATTAGAGAGATAAGTTTTATTTAACCGACTGCGGAAAGACAAACATTGTCAAGGGTGGTGATATAATGTTTTTTCGGAAGGTAACCAGCAAAAGCAACGGCAAGGAGTATACCTACCTCAAATTAATAGAGAATTACAGGGAAGGTAACAAAGTAAAACAGCGGGTTATTGCCAATCTTGGCAGCCTGGATAAACTGACACCGGACAAGGTAAGCGGTTTGATTTCAGGTCTGTCTAAAATTTGCGGCGTGTCGTCCAATCATTCTAATAAAATTGAGACCAAAAAAATACTTCATTATGGTGAAATTCTGGCCATTCACAAAGTATGGGAAATACTTGGTGTTGAGCCCATTATCAACAGCTTGGCCGGGGTAGAGAGCAATATTAATGTTTCGCTGTTAGTTGAACTCATGGCCATCAACCAGATTATAAAACCTCAGCATAAACAGGCCATTAGCGACTGGTATCACTGCCTTTATATGCCGGCGCTGGAAGGCAAGGAGATTGCACCGCACCATTTTTACCGAGCGCTGGATATCGTGGCCGAGTATAAAGAAGAGCTGGAAGAAAATATTTATATCAACTTAAGAAAGTTGATGCAAATAAACCCTGATTTGGCGTTTTGCCGACTGACTACAGGAGTTATTGAACACGCTCCCCGGGAAGAGCTTAGTTTAACGTCATATGGCAAGTACGTTCTTGGGGAATCAGAGGAGTTGCAAAAGGTTAATTTCGGTTTGCTGGTCAGCCGGGATGGTATGCCCCTAGGGCACAGTATACTACATGAAATAGCCGAGGAATGGGAATATAAAAACATTCTTGAGCACCTTAAAAATTCTTTTGGCATTGACAAATGTATTTTTGTGGGTGACCGCAGTGTACTGGATAACCCGGGCATGGAGATATTAGTCGCTCAGGGATATGATTATATTATTGGTCGTAAGCATATGACTGAATTGGAAAGAGACCTTATCTCCAGTGAACTGAACTCTTATCAAAAAGGTTTTCAAGAAGTGGCCGAAGATTTATGGTTTAAGGAAATACGAAACGACGACACTAAAAGGTATTTTTTATGTTACAACCCTAATGTTGCCGACCAGACAGAAGTGCTGCTTCGGGAGCGGCTTGACGCAATAGAGAACGAACTTAAAGTAATCCAAAAAGTCGCGGGCGAAAAGCGCGGCCTTAGGGCCAGAAACATACCCCTGTTAAAGGACAGTCACTTCCGCAAATATTTTGACTGGCGGTACAACGAATCTACCCAGGAGCTGAATTACCGCCGCCGGGATGAACTGATTGCGCGGGAAAGCGGGCTGGCTGGGTCGTTCCTGTTGGAAACTAATAATGAATTCCTGCGCGCTGGTGAAATAGTAAAAGCATACACTAGCCTAGCCGTTATGGGCGATTCATTCCGGGAGATAAAGAATTTTGAGCCATGGCAAAACATGTTATATGCTGAGCTTAAAATATCTGCCAACCTGTTTATCTGTGTCCTGGGGGTTATGCTGGAAAAAATTATGGAAAGAATGATTACCCAGGCCGGGCTGGACCTTGATGTACGGCAAGCCATTAATTTACTTGAAGATATTAAGGTGGCTATTAATCAACTGGATGACCAAGAGATTAAATCGATCACCAGTATGTCACCGGTTCAGGAAGATATATTAACTGCCCTTGGTTTGTTTAAAGAACAGCATGTAGTATAACTAAACCATGCCCTTTTAAAAAGGAACGGAAGAATAAACGGATACAGAAAAACGGCGGTCTATACGACCGCCGTTTTTCTGTATCCGAAGGTAAACGCTTTGTGGTTAAAAATTCCATACTTGCTGTAGCTCTTCGGTGGTAAAGTCCCATGTTTTATTATGTGGGGGAAAATCCTCGCTGAAGAATTCCGGCAGCTGGTCGTCCTTGGCTGTAAAACCGGCGGCCATATTGTCAACGCGGTTTCTTCCTGAATTTTAATGCCGTCTTTGTCTACATGCGGGTTGTAATACTTGTCCTCGGCGGGTTGACCTTCAATGATAATCCCCTTAATGTTCATTTTGCCAAGCTTTTGAGACGCGGAACCCCCCACATTGCTCTCCTTAATAGTCCCAGTTAGCGGACTTTTGGCGCCCACGGACATACGACCGGAGTTGGGGGCATTGGTGCCTGACAATAATCCCGGGGCAAATACCAATTTATTCTTTGCTCCCATTGGATTACACGCCGGGTCAACCTCTTTGGCCACAACAGCTGAAGTAAACGCCCGCCCCCCCCAATGCTGCCATTCTTGGGGCACGTCTTCCTTTTTAACGCTCAAATTACTCATATTCACTCGGTAAATTATCATCCTTGCATATCCCCCCCCCTTTACTAGTCTGATTTATTGTTTGCAATTGTTAACCAAAATATGTCTGGTCCGCCATTTGCGTTTAGCATCCCAACGGCATAATCCATGGTTGGGATGGGAAATTTAATGTCAGAATTTAATTTTCATTTTTGATTTCCATGCCGCTGTTGCGGCACCATCAGAAAATGAAAACCTAGTTTCCGGATAGAGTTATAATCGCCAAAGGAGTTGTTGAACATGGGTATGTTTTGTAATCAGTGCGAACAAACAGTAAAAGGATTTGCCTGTACCGTGGCCGGTGTCTGCGGCAAAACGCCTGATGTGGCGGCGCTACAGGATCTATTGCTGCACGCAGTCAAGGGATTGTCCCTGTATGCCGATGAGGGGCGCCGTCTTGGCATAGTAGACCCGGAGGTCAATGGGTTTACGGTCAAGGCGGTTTTCTCCACTTTAACCAACGTGGATTTTGACCCCCAACGCTTTCAGAGTATGATAGGACGTACCGTAGAGCTCAGGAAACAAATGAGAGAAAAGGTGGCCAATAAAGGGGGTAAAGTAGACTTAACCGATCCCTCGGCAACATTTGAGCCCGCAGCGAGCCTAGAAGGTTTGATTAAACAGGGTGAGGACATGGGGCTGGTCATTGACCGCGAGGCCGACCAGGATATCCAGTCCTTACAGCAAATCTTGGTATATGGCATCAAAGGGGTTGCGGCATACGCCGATCACGCGCGTATTATGGGCCAAGAGGATGATCAGGTTTTTGCTTTTATTCACCAGGGGATGGCGGCGCTGGCCAATAAAGGCTTAACTATGGATGACTGGCTCAAACTGGTATTTAAATGTGGCGAAATCAATCTGCGTGCCCTGGAACTACTGGATAAGGGCAATACCGATACGTACGGGCATCCAGTGCCCACCGAGGTTCCCCTGGGGCATAAAAAAGGCCATTGTATCCTTGTATCAGGGCATGACCTTAAAGATCTGTCAGACCTGTTACAGCAAACCGAGGGCAAGGGCATCAATATATACACCCACGGTGAAATGCTGCCGGCCCATGGTTACCCCGGCTTAAAGAAATATGCTCACCTTTACGGGCATTTCGGTACGGCCTGGCAGAATCAGAAGAAAGAGTTTCCCACTTTCCCTGGTGCCGTCCTGATGACCACTAACTGCATTCAGGAACCCCAAGAGTCCTACCTGAACAACATCTTTAGTACCGGTTTGGTGGGCTGGCCGGGGGTCAGTCACTTGGAAAACGGCCAATTTGGCCCGCTAATTGAAAAAGCCCTGGGTATGCAGGGTTTCTCCGCCGATGAAGACAAGGGTACGGTGATGGTTGGATTTGGGCGCAACGCTCTATTTGGCGTGTCCGATAAAATTATCGACGCCGTCAAACGTGGCACCATCAAACACTTTTTCCTGGTGGCGGGTTGTGACGGAGCCAAGCCCGGCCGCAACTATTTCACCGAGTTTGTCGAAAAAGTGCCCCGGGATGCGGTGGTTTTAACGCTGGCCTGCGGCAAATTCCGTTTCTTTGATTTAAAGCTGGGCGATATCGAAGGGATTCCGAGGCTGATAGATATTGGTCAGTGTAATGATGCGTACTCGGCAATCCAAATTGCGGTGGCTCTGGCCAAGGCCTTCGACTGTGAAGTTAATGACCTGCCCCTTTCCATGGTGCTTTCCTGGTACGAACAAAAAGCGGTAGCCATCCTGCTGACGCTGCTTTACCTGGGCATCAAGGATATCCACCTGGGACCCAGCCTGCCGGCATTTATATCGCCTAATGTCTTGGATGTCCTGGTTAAGAATTTTAATATCAAGCCTATCACCACTCCTGATCAGGACCTGGCAGCCATCCTGAACAAAAACGCCTAGAAATGCAGCCGATAATAAAAGCCGGTACGCAAATAATAATGTGTACCGGCTTTACAATTAATTCTGCCTAATGCAGAAGCTTTTTAGCTTTTCCTGACGGCTATTTTTTTAAAAATCGTAGGTTCATGCGCAACAAACACCCTGGTTTTGGCCAGGGAAAAATGGTCAGTGCCGTCCAGATTAAACTAAATGAAATCAAGTGTACCCGGGTGAATGGTTCGTGGTATAGACTGACACCTATAACCAGCATTAAAGTTGGTGATATGTATTGTATAAAACCGATAACCGATAACGGGAGTCGGTTGGCACCGGCTGCAAACAGAATTAAAGGCACAGCAGTTATTACGCTCGCCCCCATTAATAACCCTGTAATACCAGGGGTAACGTTTCCAAAGGCCCCGCCCCCGCTATGATGCACAAAACCCAGGTAAGTGAGCATAAAAGGGGAAATTAACATGGTTTCCAGGGTAATTCCGGTAATCGCCCCCAGATGGACCATCTTCTTAATTAAACCGTACAAACCAAAACTGGTGGCTAGAATTAGCGCTATCCAAGGGATAGTACCAAAAATTACGGTCATATATAAAACACCGCTGGCAGCCATGATGAACGAAACCACCTGCCAGAATGAAAGCTTCTCCTTCAGGACGACGATTCCCAACATGACGCTAACTAACGGGTTTATGTAGTACCCTAGACTGGATTCTACCACATGATTGTGATTGACAGCCCAGATGTAAGTAAACCAGTTAACAGTAATAAATACAGAGGCCAATGCAACGCCGATAATCTTGGGGGGTTGGGTAAGTATATCGCGCAACTCAGTAACAAATGACTTAATCATGCCGGCTGCAAGTAGCACCATCAACAAAAACACAAAAAGACCACACAATCCGGTGGGCCAGTATCTCTTGCGGGGAGACATTTTGAACCAGCTTCCAATAGATGGGCAAAATACCCCATAGCAGGTATGAACCCGTAGCCGAAACAATACCGCTAAACCGTTCATTATTCCGCCAGTTTATCATGTTTGATTAGCTCCGGTAAAAGTTATTGCAAATAAATCAATTCTAATGGCATTTTTCTTTAATGACAATAGTTTTGCAAACATTGCACTAAACTAAGGCTTAATAGTTTCTTAATCATTTTTAAAGCCAGACATGCAATGCATAAAACCAAGTGCAAAAACAGAAATTAAACCTGGAGGTGCATTACAGATGAAAACAATATCTTTAAGCGGGGATCTAGCCAGGCTGCGCAGCGACTTGGAAAGAGAAGGCTTTAATGTCGTTGACGGTACCAGTGCCGAACGTGCCGACGCCCTGGTGGTATCGGGTATGGACATGGGGCATTGCTGCCGATAGCCCTGTACACGTTTAACAGTAATTCCGTGGAGTTTTCAGCCGGTGTCCGGCTTCTGTCCAGGGTTTTTATGTCGTCCATCAGGTCGTATAAGACCCGGTGCTGAGTTTCTTCATCAACGCCGGCTATACCCATGCAGTTGGCCGCCTGTTTCAGGTAGCAGAATACACAGTCTACAAAACATTGCATTAAATGGCCCTCCGATATATTAGTTTACTTATTAATTTGACCAACAAACTTAATTTGAACCGTTGCAATTACTCCGGCCATGCTCTGGGTCAGGTAAATTTCTTTTTCTGTAAAGGCGACATACCGGTAACCATCTACCTCCGGCAGCCTGTGCCCGGCCTTGTTGATAAAATAAGAACTACATTCCATGCTCACCGGGGCGGGCAGTTCCCGCTGATGCAGCAAAAACAGGTGCAGGTCTTTATTCCTGGTGTATTCATAAACGCCAAGGTCGGTAATTATTTCCCGCTTGATGATCAGGCCGGTTTCTTCCCTGACTTCCCGTACACAGGCTGCTGCCGGTTCTTCGCCATTATCCACTTGGCCCTTGGGGATGTCGTACATATGGCGGCCAGTCACGTGGCAAACCAGTAATTTTGCGCCGTCGGTAAGAATCAGCCCGGCGGAAATTTTTTCATCTATTAGCCCCTTCTTTATGGTATCTTTAAGAGGATAACCCCTTTTTCGAACACTTACTTTTATTTATAATTGCTGAATTTGATGTTTAAAACCGGTTGTCAGGAATGTCAATTCTGAGCGCAGCGAAGGATCTAAGCACTTCGTTTCATTCAGATTGATTACACAGGCTAGAATTTATTAATAGCCTCAGCCAGCTCTGTCTCTTTTTTCTTGATTACCTTATCCAGTCGTTCAATATAAAGCCAGGGCTCTTTAGGATTATGCTGATTGACAAACACCCCGTCCGGCCGCAGGAATTTTGAACCGGCCCCCGCGCCAACGCCTATAACAGTATGCTTTTCCTCCATAATCATAATGTTGTACAAACATTCATGCCCGGGTAAGGTATACCCGATATTTTCCTGGTGCCCCAGAGTGTTTTTCTGGCGGTACATGTAATAGGGCAGCATGCCCAGCATTTGTGCCCGGTGTCGTGCTTCTTGCATCATAGCGGCGGTTTCTTTAGCGGTGGGCATGGGCTGTTTGCTTACCTCCCACCTTAACTGGGAGGCTTTTTTAACGGCCAAAGTATGCAAGCTGAGGTTTTCCGGACGCAGTTCCATTATTTGATCCATTGTATCACGCATGTCTATTACAGTCTCGCCGGGCAGCCCGGCGATAACATCCATATTGACAGATGCAAAGCCTGTTGCCCTGGCCCGTTCCAGAGCTAAAATTACCTCAGCCACTGTGTGGTGGCGCCCGATGGCCCGCAGAGTGCGGTCCTGCATGGTTTGCGGGTTGATGCTGAGCCTGTCTACGCCTGCAGCTCGGCAGATGCCGGTAATTTCTGCGGTCAGGGTCTCCGGCCGGCCTCCCTCTACGGTAAACTCTGTTGTGGTAGTAGTTCGCAGGTGGGTGTTAACGGATTCCAATACCGCGTTAAGCTGCGCTGGTTCCAGGCAGGTAGGGGTGCCGCCGCCGATATAGACACAGCTTACAGAAAGCGGGCTGTCCCGCAGGGCCCTGCCCACGGCTTCAATTTCCCGCAGCAGCGCGCTCACAAAAGGCGCCAACCATTGTCGGTGCTTGTCCCTGGGGTAGGCGGGAAAAGAACAATATAAACAGCGCGAAGGACAAAAGGGGATGCCAATGTAAACACCTGTTCTGTGACTGTGGCCCAGCCCGTCGGCCAGGTAATGGCGCTGAAACAGTGCAATGCTGATAACTAGATCTGCTTTATCCGGGGTCACCGCGAATTCGTCCGCCAGCTTTGCTTTTACTTCACTGGCGTTGAATCCCTGCTCTAACAGACGGTGCACCACCTTGGTTGGTCTGATACCGGTCATGATACCCCAAGGACTGGGCCGACCGCAGGTGAATTGCTCCAGCAGGCGGTAAACCGCCAGCCGGGCCAACCGCCTGGCTTCGTTTCTTTCGTTGGCACCGGGCTCAAGCCGGCTCTGCTCTATGTGACCCGAATCACCGGCTGCGGATTTGAGCTGTGCCTGCACCTGCATGCACGGCTGTTTTACATCCACAGTTATATGCAGTTTAATATTCGCCCCGGTGTCAGGATTCCCGGTTTGTATTATGCATCCGGGATAAAAAACCCTGATTACATCGTCAATACCCGGCCGGTAGATATCAGGCGCGTTCATTGTTATGATCATGTATTTCACCCTAGTTGAATTGTTTACTACCCCAATATAAGATAAACTCCGTTACCGCACAACATATTTTTTGCCGGGCATCGGGATTGTCCAGTGCATATCTTTATTTTTAAATGGTATTTCAGATTAATTAAGCGGGATAAATGTGTATTTGATATTAGTGATATGATGTACGTGAAAAAAATAAAACGTCGAAATAGAGCAGTAACGGAGAATAGAAGGCGGTTCCGCCCCAAAGGGGAAACCGCCTGCCATTTAAAAAGATTAGACTAACATATGCCGCCGCCAAAGATACCCATGCCGAAAACAAGCAAAATCAGGATCAGGAACAGAATAAAGCTGCCGTCAAAAAAAGGAGCCTTACCGACTGTGCCGCCAGTAGCACCATAACCCATTAAGCATACCTCCTCGAATGTTTTACGGTCTATAATATTCACCAGTGTAGGAAATTGCTAACATTTTAGGTTTAAATATTTTAACTATACTTTGGTTAAATATAAGCATTTCGATATGAATAATTTCGGTAATATCTGCGGTTATGTGTTTAAACAAGTGTAAGGACGTGATTACAAGTGGCTCAAACAGCTGCGTTACTAATCGTTGCAGCGGTAGTGCTTTTTTTTCTTGTCCGTTGGCACGCAGAGATTTCGGCTTATATGTGCCCCCGATGTAAAAACCGGTTTATCATCTCGCCTCTTACAGATTTAGTCACCCCCCAGACCTTCACAAGCAAATATTTGAAATGCCCTAGGTGTGGTAAAAGAAGCTGGGCCAGGGTCATAAGACGTTAGTTTTATTGCAGATCAACAAACTCCAGCGCTAATGTAAAATGTAACCCTTTTAGCGTTGCCCACTGACGCCCCGTACTTGGGGCGATTTGCGTAAAACATAACAGTGCAAAAAATCAGGCCGGGATAAAGGTGAAAAACGTGATATTAGCCAACTATACAAATATTATGGACTTACAGGGAGTATGACCATGCGAGAAAATAAGCACGGGAAACAGATAAACGAAAGCGTGAAAGACGAAACTGAATTACCGGGATCGGTTGATGAAGTAAATAATTTAGAAGGCGGGCAACCCGGAAACCGAGGGCAGCGGGGTAAAAAAATAGAAGAAGAACAGGATTGGGATTACGAGGGGCGAGATGACGATGACTTTGAAGAAGCGGATGAGGAATCCCCGGACGAATATGACGACGATTACCTGGAGGATGGATACGAGGACGACCGTAATAAAGATTACCCGGAAGATGATGATTTGGAGTATCTGAAACAATTTGAAGAGACTGACGATCACCCAGATGATGAATACGGTGATGAAAAAGCTTACAAGTCACCATTCCTGCGCATAGTAGCTCTGGTAACAGTGCTGGCATTTTTAGGACTTGCACTGGCCGCATCCTGGCCAGTGCTTCAGTTTCCATTGGCGGAACTGGTGGGCAGGTCAATACAACTGCAGAAAGACATTGACGTCCAGCGGCTGCAGGCGGCAGTGGTGCAAATAGATGTGGTGTCACGTCGTCAGGGGGCTTCAATTGCTGGGGAGCGTAAGTCCGGTACCGGGTTCAACATCAGGCCGGAAGGGTATATTATAACTAATCACCATGTTATTGACGGCGCACTGAACATGACGATTACCTTCCCCGGAGGCGAAATCTACAAGGCCCAAAGCTGGGCCTCCAAGCCGGAATATGATCTAGCCGTGATAAAACTGCAGGGAGCAAGCCTGCCGGTGGTGCCTGTTAACGCAAGCAGCGTACCCGCTGCCGGGGATAAAATTAGAGTGGTGGGTAATCCGCTGGGTCTGAATAACGTGGTGGTGGATGGAGAAATAGACGGTTACCTGCATGTTAAAGACAATCCCGATTTGGTGTTCAGCATCAACGCTCCGGTTTACCCGGGCAACAGCGGTAGTCCTGTATTTAACCAAAACAGCGAAGTGGTAGGGGTTGTGTTTGCCCGCTACTATAGAGAAATTGAAGGTAAAGAAAAGATATTCGGCCTGGCCATACCAATAGAAGCCGTAATCGACATTCAAACAAGGGTTCAGACTTTAACAAAGTATAATAACTGAATATCTGTGTATTAAGAATAATGATAATTATATATTTTGTTTAAGTCTGACCCTTAGGACGGTTTGCGGCGGGCATTGATGTGGTAACTGTGGCCGTTGTGGCCGCCCTTGGACTGGTAATCGAAACCATTTTTGTCCAAGAGGCTGATTATTGGGTCGGCCTGGTGCGCATCAGCTGCTTCAACGGTAATAGTTATTTCGTCACCATAATTTAGCTGGGCCAGTGTATTGCGAACATGGTTCACCGCGCGGGAATCAATCTCCGGTTGTAAAACCAACGTGGTTTTAGACATCTATTCTATGTTCCCCCTTTTTGGTGTATGAGTTAAGATTAAGAGTGTACCATGGAACGGTTTTGGTGCATTTTTATTTTGTCCCGGGAATGTGCCTGGTAAACAAAGTTTTTATTGCTCAAAAATTATTTTCAGTATAGCTGTAAACGACGGGGAAGAATATTTAAACTGGAGAAAATTATTAGACCGGGTTACAAACGGAGGGGATGGGTCGGGTTGGCGCTGTTCGGGGTGTTTAGAAAATGGAAAAGGCGGGCCAAGGGTTTTAAAAAGGACGCCTATGTATTGTATTACGCCTACCGGGATCCCCGCATGCCCTGGTACGCCAAATTGTTTGTTCTCTGTGTGGTCGGTTACGTTTTTAGTCCCATAGACCTGGTGCCAGATTTTATCCCGGTACTTGGCTACCTTGATGATCTAATACTAATTCCTTTGGGTATTAACTTGGCGATGAAAATGATCCCCGGCCCTGTGCTGGCAGATTCAAAGCGCAGGGTGGAAACACAGTTATTGGTAAAACCAAAAAACCGGGTGGGCGTTGTATTGGTTCCATTGTTCTGGAGCCTGGTTATAGTCCTGGTGGTGTGGCTAATAGTTAATGCTATATAACGTTATTAATAATTTTTAGTTGAATTATCCTGTCCATATGTTGACATCAGTGTCTGGTGCTGTTAAAATTTTTATCAATATAAATACTTATAAACAACGATGACGGGGAATAGTAGGCGATAGTTTTGCTGGTTCAGAGAGCCGCCGGGTGGTGCGAGGCGGTCGAAGCGATACGTTGAACTGCCCCCTGAGTGGCCGACCGAAATCCCTGGGAAATTAGGCTCGGACGGGAACTTCCGCCGTTAAAAGGAAGGGGCTATCGGATTATTAATACACTAATCCCGTATCCTGTTAAGCGAGCGGCTAAATGCCGTTAATTTGAGTGGTACCGCGGAGTATAAACCCTTCGTCTCATTAGTGAGATGAGGGGCTTTATTTTTTACATCATTATTCCCCCAAAAGCACTTTTCATCAACAATTGTGCACCATTTAGGGAAGTCTGTCATCCTGAGCGATAGCGAAGGATCTAGATTCTTCACTTCGTTCAGAATTGTCACGCGTACCCGCACCACGATAAACGAATACAATCTACCTTCGTCAAGATTAAGCTTGTCATCCTGAGCGTAGCGAAGGATCTTATCTTTTAAGATTCTTCGCTGCGCTCAGAATGACAGGATCCTTCTTGATATTCATAGCAATGACATGAGCTGTACCACTTACTATGTTAACGGTATAATCATTTTTTTATTAAAGAGGGGGTGGTGTTGATGGAATTAGACCTTGGCGACCTACCACTGCTTAAATTTTTATCAGCAAATGCATTAATCCAAAATTTAAGGAGGATAAAAAATGCGCAAGCTCTATATTTTCGATACCACCCTCAGGGACGGGGAACAGTCCCTGGGTATAACCCTGAACGTCAAGGAAAAGCTAGATATTGCCAGACAGCTGGTTAAGCTAGGTGTTGATGTAATCGAAGCCGGCTTCCCGGCTTCCTCACCCGGTGACATGGAAGCGGTGCGCACTATTGCCAGGGAAATCAAGGACGTGGTAGTCTGCGGCTTGACCCGTGCTGTTGAGCGGGACATCGACTACTGCGCCGAGGCGCTCAAAGCAGCTGAGCAACCCAGGATACACACTGGGATTGCGGTATCACCCGTACACATGGAAAAGAAATTGCGCCTTGCCCCGGATCAGGTGGTTGAGGCGGCGGTGGCCGCTGTTAAACACGCTAAAAAATATGTACATGACGTGGAATTTTACGCCGAGGATGCTTTTCGGAGCGACCATGCTTTCTTGGTCCGGGTGTTGGAAAAGGTAATTGATGCCGGGGCCACGGTGGTAAATATCCCTGACACGGTGGGCTATGCCACCCCCTGGGAATACGGGGAACTTATTTCTCACGTGATGCATAATGTCAGTAATATCCACAGGGCGGTGGTGAGTATCCACTGTCATAACGACCTGGGTATGGCTACCGCCAACTCGTTGGCCGGAATCAGGGCCGGTGCCGGGCAGGTGGAGGGTACTATAAATGGAATTGGGGAGCGGGCAGGTAACACCTCGTTGGAAGAGGTTGTCATGGCCATCTATACCCAGCGCGAACGATACGGTGTTGACCCGGGAGTGTATACCAGGGAAATAGCGGCCACCAGCCGGTTGGTGGCGCGTATTACCGGGGTTCCCGTGCCCAGCCATAAAGCAATTGTGGGGGCCAACGCTTTCATGCATGCTTCGGGTATTCACCAGGACGGGGTGCTTAAGGAAAGAGATACTTATGAAATTATTAACCCCGAGGTAGTTGGTACTCCCAAAAACAAAATTGTATTAAGCGCCCGATCGGGACGGCATGCCCTGAGACACAGGCTGGATGAACTGGGGTACTCTTTGGAAAATACGGAGATTGATATGCTTTACCAAAGATTCTTGCAGCTGGCGGATCAGAAAGGCGAAGTATATGACGATGACTTGCACGCCTTGATGGGGCAAAACGGAACTAATGGCAGCGGTATTTGTCTTAAAAACCTATCGGTAACAACCACCGGAGCTGCCACGGCTACTGCCACCGTTACGCTGGAGCTCGATGGCAGTACCGTTACTGACGCTGCCTGTGGGAACGGGCCGGTAGACGCAGTTTTTAAAGCCATAGACCGGCTTATGGGATGGACAATAAAACTGGAGGATTACACGTTAAAATCGGTCAGCCGGGGCAGTGAGGCTTTGGGCAGCGCCACTGTCAAAGTGAGCAGCGGAGATAACATGGCTGTTGTGGGCAGAGGGGTTAGCACTGACGTAATTGAAGCCAGTGCCCGAGCATATATTAACGCACTGGCCAAGGTGAAGGGAATCACAACTATTCGGCAGTCCGCCTCTACTTGTGATAAATGCTGAAATAACTGCCACCATGGACCGTAGTACCCTACGATCCGGGAGCTGAATGGGGGGGCTAATCCACTTTGACAATATATTTTTTAACTCCGGACAGGTAATGAATTACAAAGGGTTGGGGAACAATAACTAACAGTATTGCCATACCATGAAGGAGTTGAGTATAAGGGATGGATTTTGAGCGGGCCCGGGAAATTTTTAGCTCTGATGAGCGTATCAAAGTGCTTCATAATGGCACACCGATATGGATTGAGAACCTTGACGATGACAAAAATTCAGCTACCATTAAACCGCTTAACGGTAATATCGGTACCTCTCAGGTGCCGGTTATTGACTTGGAAGAAGGTTAAACTTAAAGTGGATGTTTTAAAGGGCGCGCTTAGGAAGCTGATTATAGCGCGCCCTTGATGTATTTAAAAACGCAGTAGTGAGAACTTCACCGAAGTAAAATTCATATAGTACTCCAGTACTGTTACAACAACAAGGGCCAATGAAAACTGTGCATAGCAGTCCCTGGGGTGGGTCAAGAGTAACCAATTATTAACTTTGTAAACGTAAATTTTTGGTTATGTGTTAAATGATTTGGAAGTTAAAAGGAGAACTATATGAATAATGAAGCAGTGAGAGTGCTGGAAATGATTCAGGATAATAAAATTAGTGCCGCCGAAGGTGTGGAACTGCTTAATGCTTTTGAATTTAACGTGCTACAACCTACGGTCCGTCGCAACGGCAGGTTTATCCGGGTACGGGTCAGCGGAGACACTATTAAAAAGGTAAATATCAATATTTCCCTCAAAATGGTCAAGGTTTTTTCCAGTTTTGCGGCTATGGGTATGAAATTTCTTCCCGCAGAAATCCGTAGTGAGATGGAAGAGAAGGGAATTGATTTAACCGACATTAATATAGAGGAACTGCTACTGCTGATTGACCAGGGTCTGGTGGCGGATGAAAAGCTCGTAGATGTAGACACCTACGATGCAGAAGAAGGAAGAGTCCGGGTTGAGGTTTTTGTGGAATAAATAAAGTGCTATGATAGCCCCAAATGTGCCATAATAACACCAAAACCTCACCATAAATTTGGAACTAGAAAGGGTGTTTTGGTGCAAAGTACGGTCCTGCTTTACCGGTTGTACGACCTGGCAGACGAAATAAACCTAGAGACGGTAGAAGAGCTGTTATCGGTTGCTAAAGCCGCCACCCGCCTCAGGTTGTCCCGCATCCCCAGCAAGTCTATAGACATCGAAAACCCGCCTGTGAGCGTTGAACTGGGCGGGGGGAACATTGAATTGGCCGGGGTTAACTACCATGTCGGCTATTTTGCCCGGGTTTACGACCTGGGTGTAGTCAGTGTGATGATGCGCATTCTGCTGCCCCGGGAAGTGAACTACGAACTGATGCAGCGCATAGCACTGGACCTGGAAAAAGAAAGCGGTTACGAACGGCACTTCAGCGATCGGCTGGATGAACTGAAAAAGACCTTGGCGCCAGCGCTGGTTGGTAAGGAGTCCAAAAAACTGGAAGAAGATTTCACGATTTTCTTTTTCACCCGCTGGCAGGACGACTGGGATCCTCTACCGCTGCTGCTGGGCGAAAAGGGCCCCTTTAGCGACTGGGTGCGCCGGGATACGCTGCATAACACGTTTTCTTATTCACCGGAAGACATGATCATCATTACTTGGGATTCGGCTCTGGTGTTCGATTCCAGCGGCAGTACTGATCTGCCGGATTTGCTGGAATTTGCTCTTTCCCAACTGCTGGAACTGCGCTACTACGATGGCTTGCTCTCCGCAGAAATGGAAAAAATGTACCAGGAATTGGATTTAGCTGCCCGGGGCCGGGGGTTTTCAAGGTTGCGGCATTACCGCCGCATTATGAGCAGGCTGATGGGACTGGTCGCCGAGGTAACCGATATCACCGAGCGGATACATAACTCGATTAAAGTTACTGAGGATATATACTATGCCCGGATTTATTCCGTTGCCTTGACACTGTTCCGCACCCGGGCATGGATGGACAGCATTCAGCGCAAAGTGGCCGTAATCCAACAGAACTATTCAATGTTAAGCGATGAAATTGTCACTGCCCGTTCCACCTGGCTGGAAGTAGCCATTATACTGCTCATAGCCCTGGAAATTGTACTGGGTTTAATGCATCTTTTAGGATAAGTTTTTCAAGGGGAACTAGTGAGGAATAATAATGTCAAATGTAGGGAAAGTTTTGGTCTTGCCTAAACAATTTGTAAAGGGCATGGGATATGACCTAGTGATTACCAACCAACGAGCATCAGTGCAGGATTACCTGGATGCACTGAACAAGGCCGTGGATGCTCTGCCGCTGAGCCGCAGCCGTAAAAAAACTGCCCAATGTGCCGGATGTGATTTGTGCTGCGCCGAACGGGCACCGCTTACCTGGCTGGATGTCCTACGTCTGGAAGAGTACCTCAGCCCCGGAGAAAAGCTGCAGCAGTTGCTGGACAGGGTAGGTCACATTGTGGTGGACGGCCCTGTGGTAGACATTACCCTGCGCCGTGAAGAGGACGGGCGATGTACTTTCCTGGACCGCAGCAAGCTGTTGTGCACCATTTATTTCGCCCGCCCCCTGGTCTGCCAGACATTCATCTGTTGTCCCGGAACCAGTCGGGCCGCCGGGGTGCGCAAATGGGTGGTGAATTTAGGCGAAGACGAACTGGTACGCCGCTGGCTGAGTCACGCAGTGGACCGGGGAATTAAGCCTCGTTTCCATGAGGGATACCAGCCCAATTTGCGCCTGAATGATTGGCAGCCCAACGCATTTACCGGTAAAAATTCGTACCACCAGGTGCTGCTAAAAGAAATATTACCACCGGGATTATGGAAACAGGTTTTTAGCGTATCTTAAACCTAATTTTGGCGATAAATTTTTCTACCACCGGGACGTATTTTTCATACTGCTTTTGCAGGTACTCTTTTACGTTCAACCCGGGGTTGTTAACCACAATAAAACCGATGAGCACCAGCGCTAAAAGCGCAATCAGGAACAGGGCTGTTTTCCAGCCTTGCCGACCGGCCTGCTCGCTGGTTATGCCCTCGGCAGGTGGGTCCAGACCCAGCAATGCCGGTATGGAGTTCGCCAAAAGCGTTATACCGCTTTCAGCCTGCCATTTTTCATTGGTGTAGGTGCCGGCCTCGATGAGCAGCGCCGTGGGCAGCAAGTCCTGGTTGTAGTTTCCCCGGGCAATATAAATTTCTTTCAACAGTTTGGGGTGCTGCTTGTTGCCGAAAGCCAACAGACGTTTGGCGAAATCAAGGTTGGCTTCCATTTTGGGGTTTTGCCTGCCCACCACCAACCGCATTTGGGTTACGTTTTTGTCTGATACAATGCGCCGGTAAAATTCAGGGTCATCAACACCGTCCCGGTGCACATCAAAGATGGCTGCCGGGTTTTCCTTAAGCAATTGGACTGCGGTGCGGCGAGACCGGTAATAGGCATTTGCGTCGTGGGGATCATGGGGCGTGCGGTCATAAATAACGTTAACCTGTTCATCCTTCAGGGCATTGCGAAAAGTATCTCCTACTTGAAATATTCCTCCTTCAAAAGGGATCGATGACACCCCGTCTGTAGGCAGGTAGGATTCATCTGAGTGAGTATGATATACCGCCACCGGCCGCTCGGCCAATTCGTTGGCGACTGCCGGTACAGTTTCCAGGCTGTCGTAGTATTTAACCAGGGCCAGGTATTCCTTTTCCTTGCCCACCAGTTCCACCCTGGCGGTATTTCCCTGCACTGAAGCGACCCGGTAATGCAGCCCGCCGGCAGTAATGATCTCGTCACCGCTAAAAGGCTGGCGCGATGTGATGGTCACCAGTTTACCTTTTTGATCAAAAAACCGGTAATTCCTGCCTGCTATGTGGTCGCCGTCCCCACCCGATGCTGCAGCTGCCGAAGCTAAACAGCCCAGTAATAAAAACAGACCCAGGATAATAGCTAATTTGGGCTTGCTCATGACATAACCACTCCCGAATAATACCCGTTTTAAGAATCTTTCCCTGAAGTACACGCTCATTATTATTCTTTTTATAAACCCTTCAAATATAATGTTTATAACACGAGCGGTTCTTAAGGTGTTTGAATTTAATTTTTCTCGGGAGTTGGTGCTGATGAGTAAGGAAGGAGTACCGCCGTGCCCCAGCGGTCGTTATCTTAGGGTTGCGGTAGGTGACACATTATACCTGATTGCGCTGCGTCTGGGTACCACGGTGCCTGAGTTAATCAGGTTAAACCCAGGCATTAACCCGTTTAACTTACAGGATGGACAACTGCTTTGCCTGCCGGAGCGGTTTTGTCCATCCAGGGTTTTTTGGGAAGTGGCACCGGGTGATTCACTTTTTACAATCGCCAAGGCTGCCGGTACCACGGTAGAAACGCTTTTAGAGCTGAACCCCGGTATTAACCCCCTAAACCTGCAAGTCGGCCAGGCCATCTGCCTACCCGGTTAGCCAAATTAGGGGGTCAGGCCTGTCCTAATTAAATAACTTTTATAACTAATACCCCTCCTGCAGAACAAAAAGGTTAGAAAATGCTTGTAATGAGGGGTTTGCCTGTCTGAAAACAAGGTTGTTATGGCCAATGGGATACTTGTTCTGACAGGCAAATTTGTTTCCCCGGCAAGGAAAACCGGTTCAGGATGGCGAAAAGGACATAGCATACGGTGCAGCCATAACCCGAACAATGCACAATGTGCCGAGAAAGCCTAAGAGACAGGGTAAGATCTTAAACCGGAGGGGTAAACATGGAGCAGAATGCTGCTTTAAAACGCTACACACTGATGGTGGCCGCCACCGCCGCTTTTTTAACACCGTTTATGGGCAGTGCCATCAACCTGGCCATACCATCCATCGGCCGGGAATTCGGTGCCAACGCCTATATGTTAAGCTGGGTGGCCACCAGCTATATCTTGGCCTCAGCGGCATTTCTGCTGCCATTTGGCAGATTGGCCGACATAGTGGGACGAAAAAAAATATTTTTGATTGGTATAGTCTCATTTGGCCTGTCATCGTTACTGTGCGGGATGGCCTGGTCCATTGAGATGCTAATCGCGTTTCGGGTGCTGCAGGGAATCGGCAGTTCTATGATTTTCGGCACCAGTATGGCCATTTTGACCTCGGTATTCCCGCCCCAGGAAAGGGGCAAGGTGCTGGGGATTACCGTGGCCACTGTCTACGTAGGCCTTTCTATGGGTCCGGTGCTGGGCGGGGCGATGAACCATAATCTGGGCTGGCAGTCCATCTTTTTTCTGACCACGATAATTTCAGTCCTGGTGATCTTACTTACCGTGGCCCGGCTGAAGGGCGAGTGGGCCGGTGCCCGGGGTGAAAGGTATGACCTGACCGGGGCGGTGCTGTATGTGGCCGGTTTGGTGGCGCTGATGTACGGGTTTTCATCGGTGGCTGCCTCGGAATGGGCCAAGTACCTGCTGGCGGTTGGACTGGTTTTGATGCTGGTATTTATCCGGCACGAGACCAAAATACAGCAACCTCTGATGAACCTGCGCTTGTTCAGTCGTAATGCTGCCTTTGCCTTTTCAAACCTGGCGGCCTTAATTAATTACTGTGCCACTTTTGCGGTGGGTTTTCTGCTTTCGCTGCACCTGCAGGTGGTAATGGGATACAACTCCCAAGCTGCCGGCTTGATCCTTCTTTCGCAGCCGGTATTAATGGCGTTGATATCACCTTTCGCTGGCAAACTTTCCGACCGGGTGGAACCACGGGTGCTGGCCTCCTGGGGGATGATCCTGAGCACCCTGGGTCTTTTGTTCCTGTGCTTTATCAGCGTGAGCACTCCGCTGTGGTTGCTAATCACCGACTTGGCCATTTTGGGTACTGGTTTCGCCCTTTTCTCGTCACCCAACACTAATGCGGTAATGAGTGCGGTGGAAAAACGGTTCTATGGAGTAGCTTCCTCCACTTTGGGCACCATGCGCCTGTTGGGCCAGGCCTTCAGTATGGCCATTGTGACTCTGGTCCTGGCCATGTTCGTGGGCCGGGCGGAACTCACTGCTACTAATGCTGTGCAGTTTCTGGCCGGCGTCAGGCTGGCTTTCATTATTATGACCGTGCTCTGTTTCGGCGGTATCTTTGCTTCCCTGGCCCGGGGCAATGTCCGGTCAGGACCCGCAAATGGCGTACCCGCAAGCCCTGGACCGGATCACCCCCGCTAGGGGTGCCCCTAAGGTTTTGGCCTGGGCGGGCGGGGTCCGTAATACTGATAATAGTTGACCTGAATATTACCATTGTAAAGCTTTCTTTTTTTACTGGCCGGCCGGCCGAACAATTTTTCGAAAAACGGGTGGGCGGTAAGGATATAAAATGACCAGGAATCAAACCGATTAAAGGTTTTACCCATTTCCCGGTACAAACTTTCTACTTCCCGCTGTGTGCCGATTCTTTCACCGTAAGGAGGGTTGCATATTATTTTGCCATACTTTTTTCTGTTCTGAATATCTGTCACCGGCATATGCTGCAGGTGGATGCAGTCATCCACCCCGGCCGCGTCAGCGTTTCGCCGGGCCGTTTTTAACAATTGGTCGTCTATGTCTGTACCTATCAGGTCTAGAGGCTTATCGAATTCGGCCAGGTCATGAGTTTCTCGCCGGGCCTGACGCCATAATTCCTTGGCAATGGTTGGCCAGCTTTCCGAAGCAAATGTCCGGTTCATACCCGGGGCGATGTTTCGGCCGATGAGCGCCGCCTCGATGGGTATGGTACCCGAGCCGCAAAGCGGGTCCCATAAAACAGTTTCCGGGTGCCATCGCGATAATAATATCAGTGCCGCCGCCAGCGTTTCCCTTAAGGGGGCCTCTCCGGCCGCTTCCCGGTAGCCGCGCTTGTGCAGTCCCGCACCGCTGGTGTCTATGGTCAGGGTGGCCACGTCCTTCAACAGAGCCACCTCCAACCGGTATAGAGGGCCTTTTTCCTCGAACCATTCTTTTTGGTACTTCTTTTTCATACTCTCCACTACGGCCTTTTTCACTATAGCCTGACAGTCCGAAACGCTAAACAGTGTCGACTTAACCGACTTTCCATCTACCGGAAAAACGGCATCGCCTGGTATTAGTTCGGGCCAGGGGAGCGCCTTTGTTTTCTCGAATAATTCATCAAAAGTGGTGGCTTTAAATGCCCCTACTTTAAGACGAATCCGGTCTGCCGTCCGCAGCCACAGGTTAGCCCGGCAGATGTCACCCCAATTTGCTGTAAATGTTACTTTACCGTTTTCCACTACCGCATCCGCATAGCCCAACTTCTTAACTTCCTCGGCCAGCACTGCTTCCAGACCAAAGGTTGCCGTAGCTATCAGTTCAACTTTGTTCATTAACCCATCTCCCGTCGAACGAATTTTCATAATGTACATATTGTTATTGAGGTATTTAGGAGTCAGTAGTCGGAATGTCCCGAGAGTTTACAGAAACCTTCGCGATAGGCAGTGTTATAAAGACGGCGGCACAATGGAATTGCAGCACAAAACGTATACTCATTCTGGATTCTGACTTCTGACTCCTGACTCCTGAGTAGTTACGTCATATTTATGAACAATTTGGCGCACAAAAATGCCTTAAAAGATGACTTTCTAGTATAATGATTTATAGATTTGGCATCGATTTCCTCCACATTATTTACCGCTGGTAAATAAATAATTGCAGGATAAAAAACCCGGCGAACTTTTTGTCGCCCGGGTTCGTCAATATTGATAGGAAGTGGGCTAATTATTTAGTGATTATTTAGGTTTAACAATAATACGGTGAGGTGGACAAATGAAAAAGACTTTATTATTAACTCTGGTGCTGCTTTTAGCGTTAGCCATGGGCGGTTGCGGCGGGACGACAAATGATAATGCGTCTATGGAAGTAGCCGGGGAAGCCGATTATGGTGTTCAGTCAGCCAGTGATTCTGTGGAAAAGGAAAGGTCTGAAGACGGCGGTGCCGATGAAGGAACGGCGCAAAAAATTATCAGAACTGTTACACTTTCCATTATTGTGCCCGATGTAGAAAAAACCGTTACCGAAATTGAAGCCATGTTAAAAAAAGTAAACGGATATGTGCAGGATGCTAACCTTTGGCAGTCTGACAATAATCTGCAGGGTCACCTTACCCTGCGTGTTCCATCCTCAGAGGTGGACGGGTTCATCCCCCGACTGGAATCTTTGGGACGGGTGGAACGGAAAAATGTTTCCGGCCAGGATGTAACAGAGGAGTACTATGACGTCGAAGCCCGTAAAAATAACCTTAAAAAACAGGAAGCGAGATACCTGGAACTGCTGGATAAAGCCAATACGGTAAAAGAAATGCTGGAGATAGAAAGCGAACTGGCCAGGGTGCGGGGTGAAATTGAATCTATGGAAGCCCGGTTAAAGGTTTTGGACAACCGGGTGGATCTGGCTACCATTACCCTTGAACTACAAGCACCGAAAAGTCTGTCTACCGGCGAAATCCTGCGGGAACCATTTGGGGAACGGATCCAAACTGGGTGGCAGCGGGGTATTAACGGTATGATGAACTTTGTTCAGGACCTGGTGGTTCTCTTCGTGATATTGCTTCCTTACACTCCAATGCTTGCTCTGCTTGGGTACACGGTATACCGGGTTAGAAAAAGCAGACGGTTATTTAAAAACAGAAACGGAGATCAGGACGGTAACTGATTAGTTAATTCCCCCTGAAAAACTAAATTTCAATGGGGTTTGGTGTGATCTATTTTTATAGGAGAAAAGCCGTCCACCGGAGTTTTTGAAACTCGGAGGGCGGCTTTTATCTTATCCGGGGGTCTTTTAATGTCATATCCGGTACTTAACAGTTCCTATGATATAATTGTTTAATTAAACATTATTGGAAGATTTAACTTAAAAATCGTTTCGGGGGTACAATAAATGAGTGAATCCAAAAAAGTGGGGTTAGCTTTGGGGGGCGGGGCGGCCTTGGGAGCCTCGCATATTGGAGTATTACGTTACCTGGAAGAAAATAATTATGAAGTTACTCATTTAGCCGGCACCAGCGTAGGGGCATTGGTTGGAGGCGCTTACGTCAGCGGTGCCTCTATCGGTGAACTGATTAGATTTGCGCGGCGGGCCAGGTGGACCAGCCTGACCCGGCCGTCCATACCGCGATTAAGCCTTTTCACCAATGAACGGCTGCGGGATCAGGTACGCCGTTTGGTTGACGACAAACAGTTTGACGAAACCAGTGTACCGTTTGTCGCCATTGCTTGCAGCCTGATCTCCGGACAGGAAATTGTCATGCGCGAGGGTTCACTGGTTAATGCCATCCTGGCCAGCTGCGCTATTCCCGGGATATTTGAGCCATTTGAGACCGGCGGGGACTTGCTATGTGACGGAGGGATTGTGAACCAGGTTCCGGACGATGTGGTTTGGGATATGGGTGCCACCAAGGTAATTGCCGTGGATCTCATTTCCAGGGTAACGGGTAACGAACGTCCCAACAATCTTTTTGGGGTTTTTTATAAATCGCTTAATATATTAATGAAACGAACGATGTCTTATAGGCCTGAAACCGTGGTTATATACCCTGATACCACAGGTTTTCTCACTACGGACTTAAAAAACTACCGAACTTTGATTTCCATTGGTTACCGGGCTGCGCAGGCAACACTAGAAAAGTTATAAACACAAATTTTTTAATTTATTTTAATTTAACTATATCTCTATTTTTTTAAACAACGGCTAAAATGTGTCACACATACTCAACAGATTTGAGGGTACCATAATCATTGCAAGGTGAAACAATTAATTAACAAAAGGAGGTTATTGTAAAATGGCAGAAGGACAAACCAGGAACCGTAAATTAGTACCTCAGGCAGCTAGTGCAATGGAACAGTTTAAATATGAAACCGCTAATGAGCTCGGTATTCCAAACTATCAGGGTTACCTCGGCGATATACCTTCAAGGGTAAACGGAGCGGTTGGCGGCAACATGGTTAAGAAAATGGTTGCAGCTTACGAGCAGAGCCTGGCTCAAGGTCAACAACCTCCCACCCCACAAGTAACAAACCAGCAGCCGACACCTTAAAAATATTACCGGCCTTAAAGAAGGCCGGTAATATTTTGAGATTGTTAAGTAACAATATACCAAAAAGGGCACTAAAAAAGTCAATTAATATGGCACAGCCAAGCGGTCATTTAAGAGCGTAGCGCGCCACTGACGATTTGTATATTTTCTTTTATTCAGGTTACCATATTGCTTGGAGGTGAAAAAATGCCAAATATTAAATGTAATGTTACAGAGTGCGACTTTAATGAATCCGTGGAATGTGCGGCGCCAATGATCCAGGTTAACCGGAATCATGCCAGTAACGCAGGCACTTCGGATCAAACAAAGTGCGAAACCTTTAAGCCCAAGGAATAGTTTGCATGGTAACTTAGGAAACCGGCACAACGGGGTGCCGGTTTCCTTTTGGCTATTTTTTTTCTGGGCAGTATATTTGACAGGTACTGAAGAATACTGTTTTAAAGAAAGCTTTTAGAAATTGCACAGAAAAGTATTCCAGGAAAGTCACTTTTTAATCTGGATTATAATATAAATAGTAACATGAGGAGGTGATGTTGGTGCTGAGAAAGGATTACATGATTCGCCCGGTTGCGCACTGTAAGGGCGGCTGTAGTATTATGTCCCGGGCACGACGTTAAACTGTCTATTAAATTGTTACCTTTAATATTGTTCCCAGGGGTTAATACTTATTGTTAATAGAAAAGTGTATTTTGTATATTAATGTTATAAAAAGAGATTCTGTTTAATACAGAATCTCTTTTATTTTTTATAACTCTCAACTTGTAAATGCAAAGCAAAAGCCAACTGTGTTATCGTTACAAATTTACAAAAATGAATATTGTATATTGAGTCTCTTTCGGTTAAACTTAATTTGATGTGCTGTTATATATAGAATGTGTTGAACTATAATTTCAGGGTTGATTTCTTTTATAATATATAGCGGTATATAAGATTTATATATGTCGTACATATAAAACAAAACAAAATAAGTTTATAGGAGAATGTTTCTAATTAGAAGGAGGGTTTAATTTGGGTTTTGAGGTTTACAGGCCGAGATCGGCCAGGGACAACATGGTGGCACTAACCAAACATCACATAAGGCTGGGCGGCAAGCTGGCTGAAAAACTGGGCAGCAGGCGGGTGGAAGTGGCTTTTGAAAAGGAGACCGGCAAACTCCGGATCAGGGGTGTAAAAGAAAACGGCATGCTGCTAAATAAGAACAAAATCGGCGCCCGGGGTATCTTTACATTTTTTAACATAGAGGACAAAAAAGGTACTTATCATGCCGATTACGATGAAAAAGAAAAGGTTGTTTACGTTTATCTGGAACCTGAAGACTAAACTGTCCTTAGACTGACTTTGGCGAGAGTATTGACAGTTAGCTCGGAGGCCGGTTAAAATAAGGCAAACATTTGTTTGGAGATGCAAAACAATGCGAACCGGCATGGCCAATTTACCTTTGCACGGACACCACTGCCCCCGCTGGCTATTTGACCGTATGACCCGTCTTAGCACAGCTATTGTTGAAGCAATTGTTGAAGAGTTTGGCCAGCGGGCTTTGCTCGTTCGGATGTCAGACCCTTTCTGGTTTCAGGCTCTGGGGTGTGTAGTAGGTTTTGATTGGCACTCCTCTGGGCTTACAACCGTCTTATGTGGAGCATTAAAACAGGGCTTGGTGCCAAGACAGCGCGATTTAGGTGTTTATTTTGCCGGCGGCAAAGCCATGACGTCACGTAAAACGCCCGGCGAGATTGAGACTTATACCGAAAAATACGGTCTTCCTGACCACGTGGCCCAGCTGCAGTACGCCAGCCGAATGTCCGCCAAGGTAGATTCTGCCGCTGTGCAGGACGGGTATCAGATTTATCACCATTTTTTCATGTTTACTGGAGATGGCAATTGGGCAGTGGTACAGCAAGGGATGAACCCCGGGCATGGATGGGCCAGGCGCTATCACTGGCTGAGCGACAGTCTAGAAAGTTACATAGAAGAGCCACACGCTGCAGTTTGTGGCAGGCAGGGGGCGCAGGTTCTTAACATGGTCTCCAGAGAGAGCGCTGCTGCTCGGGATGTTTCGGTGTTTGTAGCCGGTGAACGTCCAGAAAAGACGGTCGCCGATTTAAAGAGAATTGCCGGACTAGTGGAGCAAAAACCGGCGCTGCTTAGTCTGCCTGCTTCCCACCCTGTGCCGCAGGCCGGCAGGATAGAAAAAACTCTGCGGCGTCTGTATGACTTGGCGCCACGGGACTACGAACAACTGCTGGCTGCCCAAGGAGTGGGACCGGCCACCGTAAGGGCTTTCGCATTGGTGGGGGAAGTAGTTTACGGGGTTAGGGCCAGTTACCGGGATCCGGTGCGCTATTCCTTTGCTCACGGGGGTAAGGATGGCCATCCCTATCCGGTGGATCGTAGGAACTATGACCGCTCCATTACCATGCTGGAAACCGCACTGCGTCGGGCCCGGACCGGGGATCGGGACAAGATGGAAGCACTGCGCCGTCTGGCTCGGTTGGAGAAAGGTGTAGCACAACAATAATAATTTTAACTACACAGGAGTCATTCTGAAAGTCGGTTTATCGTATCAAAGTAGTCAGTAGTCAGAATTCTGACTACTGACTACTGACTACTGTATTTTGAATACCTGATAATAATATTAATTTTCATGGTTATACCGTTAACTCAGTAAGTGGTACAGCGTCGTGTCATTGCTATGAATATAACGAATCTGTCATTCTGAGCGCAGCGAAGAATCTTAAAGCCCAGATCCTTCGCT
>JAENYQ010000149.1 GCA_016841675.1 Desulfotomaculum sp. | reverse complement strand
ACGTCAAGACCGACGCGCTGGACCAGGACATTTTCGACGTAGCCCAGGCTCTGGTTCTGTTGCAGGAACATATCCTGGAAAACGTAATGCGCATTGATAGCGCCAGGCTAGAAGAAGAAATTTAATAGCACTAATTGATTGACAGAGCATTAAAGAAAGGAGGCTTAACCTATGGCTACTACGCAAACTTTGCAAATGCGTTTTGTCACCCAGGGGGGCAGCCGGGTAACCATCTCGCTGGACAACCCCAAAGATACCCTCACCGAAGCTGAAGTAACCGCGGCGATGGACCAGATTATTGCATCCAACGTATTCACCGCCAGCGGCGGCGACCTGGTGAGCAAAGACAGCGCGCAGATTATCGACCGGACCGTCAATGTCATCTACGAGGCCTAAAGAGATGGGGTCAGGCTATTAAATTATTAACTTATTAGAGATTTTGCAATAAGTTAATAATTTTGTTTTCTCCGGCCAGCTTGATGGGGTGATCAAAGTCCCTGCTGTCCACTTTCCAATTTTGCTCGGTGATTAATTGATAAGTCCCCGTGACGTCCCGGTCAAAGATGAAAAACTGGCCCAGGTGCACCCCTCCGTCTATTTTGGCCACTAGTTCCAGGGCCTCATCGGCGTCTAAATTAGCCAGTTCATAGGTCAGTCCGTCCAGATAATAGGAATCCGGATCACTTCTTTATCCCTAAAAGTTACTTCGCAACGGTATACCTTTCAGGCCTTCTATTTCGACCCGGGTGCGGAACCAAATGTTTTCGTAAAGCCCCACGGCCTGCGGTCAACAGCCGGGTTACAGTTATTTTCTCACAGCCGGTTATCTCTGCTATATCGGCATAATTTAATCCCAATATCTCTCGCAAAACTAATACCAACCTCTCTATAGGCGGCAGCGCTAAAAGAGCTGCTTGTATCTTATTTGTACAAATGCCCTTATCCAACAACGTGCTACTGCTGCTAACTTTGGATGAATTTAAATTTTTGCCCCCACCGGATGCGGTGTTATTCATATATATTAAACACATACTTTTCAAGGCTGTTTTTAAATTGGCATTATTGTTTAATGTATTAAAAACGCCCTCTACCAGTTCTTGCGTTTCTAAGTGCTTGCCGGTTAATCTGTATCCTGTGTTATAGAGCAAATCCACTATTTGTTCGGGATATTCGCCCTGCTTAAATGTTTTGTCCAGATTGGGCATGGCCTCTTCCCCTTCCCGTCTATAATACGGTTAACGTGCGGCATCCAGTTCAAAATCAACTTCCGGCAATCTTTCCCCCACACTTCTCAACTGCAAATTGATTTTGTCGTCCTCGGGGATGGGGAAGAAAACCTTGATCTGTTTATCATCAAGCAATTCCAAACGGATGTGTTCCTGCCAGAATGCTTGATTTTTAATACGGAATTCAGGGCGGTAATAATACGGTGGTTTATCTCCTATTCCATTAACACTGAAGTATAAGGCCAGCTGCTTATCTTCTATAACTGCTTGATCAATGTTGTAAGATACCGTTCCATACTTGAAAACACCATTTAACGCTTGTTCCCCTTGCCGGGGACAGTCAAACTTCAGGTTTTGTTCTTTATCCGGAAAACGGTACAGGTACAGCGGGGGCGTTGTCAGCTTTAATTCCCTGGCTGAGGGGTCTACCGGAGCAAAGTGGAATGAACCGGTAATCCCACCCGTTACTGAATCAGTTTGGGTACGGGTTTCATTAAGCTTAATTCTTTTACCGTTGGTTTGGTCGATTAAATCCGCCCAGTTACCAGGTAAAAAGGCACCATATTCTTTAATCATCGGTGCAGGGGGGGGGCGGCTAACCCGGCTTTGTGCGCTGGTAGGCCCGTTGGGTCCCATAACTGTATACATGGGATGGTCCAGCCCCATGCCCACACCTGCTATGGTGGGGTCCTGGGGCCAGCGCACCCGGAAAAAGACAATGCTTTCAGAAAGGCCCAGCACAACCCGGTCCAGGGCCAGTTCTACCGGCGCTATTGTTTTTTTCAGGTTGGGGTAAAACTCCCTGGTATTTTGGGCTACTATAGTGGGGTCAACCGGTATTTCAAACCGGGCTTCACCCGGTATGGCCCCGGTGTTAAAGGAAATGGTTAATTTCTGGACATCCAGATTGACCGGTTCCAGGTCGTACATAAAATATTTACCCTGTATGCCCCTGCCCCCACGCGGGTCGTAATGCACGCCTTTATCGTCCGCCATGTTTATATGTATATTGCTGTCGCTCTCCAGACCCGGGTCTACACTGTAAAAAACCGTGGTTCGGGCGGAATCCAGCAAAATTTGATCAACTGTAATAGTATAGGGGCCCAGTTTTTTAGACTGGTTTACCTCTGAGAATAGATCCATCTGTTCAGCCTGTTTGAATGACGGGTCCCGCAGAGCCATATTGCGCCCTGCCTGGTAAGAAGCCCAGGCCAAGCTTGAACCGGTGATAATAATCCCGGCTATAAATACCGCGGCTACCCGGCGCAGCCGGCTCCAAGCTCCATCTAAGCCGGACTGGGGAGAGGGTTTACCTGCAGGTAATTCCGCAAGAACGGGCTGAGTGTATTCATTTAGCAAGTTCCGGCAGGATGCGCATTCTGCCAGGTGACGTTCCACCATTTCCAAAGAAGCTTCACTGGCCACGCCGTCTGCGTAGAGGGGTAAAAGATCTTTAATTATTTCACATTCATATTTAGTCAAGGTCATCACCTTCTAGTTGTTTATAAAGTTGGTTAAATTTTTGCTTGGCCCGGAAAAGGGTAACCCGCGCCGTTGCCGGGGATTTACCTAGTATGGCTCCAATCTCCTCGAAAGTTAATCCTTCCAGTTCCCTTAGTATAATCACCGTTCGGTAGTCTACGGGCAGCTGCTCCAGGGCCAGCCGTACCAGCCGCCATTTCTCCGCATCCTCTAGATGGCGGGCCGGATCGTCTGCCCGGTTCATGTCGGGCAGGTCTTGGTTTAATGGCAAGCTGCCTTTCCCGGGGTGGCCGCGCAAGTACCCGGTATAGACATAATAGGCGATGCGAAATAACCAGGTGGACAGGGCAGACTCACCCCGGAAGCCTTTTAGGGATACAAAAGCCCGGCAAAAGGTTTCCTGGGTTAATTCATCCGCCAGGTGATAGTCCCCGCCCATACGGTATAAATAACGAAAAATTGATGTTCTGTAATGTTGATAAAGTTTTTCTATCGTTGACATGGCCATATCTAAAAAACTCTCCCGGTTGTTAGTGTACAAATATAGAAAGTTGTTACAGCACTTAGGCAATCTTTTTACAACAAGAAGAAGGGGGCAGGCACCTTTTTCGCGTATACTTTCCTGGCTTTGCAATAAAAAACAGAGATACTTAATTAGCTTAAATATCTCTGCTTATTATTCCTACTTAATCTTACTGGAAAAGATAAAGTAATAAAGGAAATATGCAATTACTTTGCAAAATATGGTACCTGGCAGGTTTCCTTTCGGTTAATACAGAAGTAGCGTAATATTAATCAAATTCTCAAATAAAGATCAATTAACGCATCACTGATAATTGAACATTGGTGTTCGGTTAAGCCATAAATATACCATTACCAACCAGAGATGGTGTTT
>JAENYQ010000148.1 GCA_016841675.1 Desulfotomaculum sp. | reverse complement strand
GCAAAAAAATAAAGCCTATATTTGCAAGGCTTTAGGATTTTTCGAATGTACTATTTGACGGTTTGAGGTGAATAACATGGCGATTATAATCAATATTGATGTGATGTTGGCTAAAAGGAAAATGAGCGTCACAGTACTTTCTGAAAGGGTTGGGATAACAATGGCTAACCTTTCCATATTGAAAAATGGCAAGGCAAAAGCAATTCGATTATCAACTTTAGAGGCGATATGTAAGGCTTTAGAATGTCAGCCCGGAGATATTTTAGAATACAAAAGTGACGAAGACAATCAAGGATAATAAAGTAGGGATATTTAACATTGTGGGAAAATAGGACTTAATATGACAATTGTTAGGGGGGATGTAATCACTATGGACATTAGCAAGTTGATTATTGAAAATATTGCTAACCCCCATGAGATGGAGAGAATGTATAGAAAAGAACCCGAAGCTTTTAAAAAGTCAATCTCATACGCCTGGGGAAAAAACCCTGATTCGCAGGTTCTTGCCGTTTGGTATGCAAGATTGCATTTTAAGGAGACGGCCAATACAGAAAAAGCTTCCTTGCTTCAGAAAGATTTCTTATCCATGGGCATTTTAGCAATTTTGGCCGGGATAAGCACCAGGATAATTTTCCATTTTGTTGAACAGCAGGCAATAACCGAAATTAACCTTGTTTTTGGCATACTTCCTTTTATTGCCGCCTATTTTGTATATAATAATAACCCCAAGAAAAATGTTCTTTACACCCTTGCATCGTTATTCCTAATCTCCGGAGTTTATCTTAACTTACTGCCACTAGAGGAAAAAGACAGCATTATCCTGGCTTATCTACACCTTCCCATTTTCTTATGGGTATTATTAGGGCTTGCATTTACAGGAAATAAATATGGCATAGGCAGCACAAGATTAGCCTATCTTAAATTTAATGGGGAATTTTGCATACTCTACGCCAGCATGGCAATCAGCGGAATGCTGCTAACAGCATTAACCATGCAGTTATTTAGATTTGTCGGCTTGGATATAGAGGAATTCTATTTTAAAAATGTCGTTTTATTTGGCGCTGCGGCTCTCGCTGTTGTGGCTGCATACCTGGTATCAAAGAACCTTAAACTTGCTAAAAATATAGCACCATATATAGCTAAAATTTTTAGTCCTCTTGTACTGGTCACATTGTTGGTCTATCTGATAACGGTTATTTGGGTCGGGAAAAATCCATTCCTGGACCGCGATTTCCTAATAGCCTTCAACGGAATACTCCTTAGTGTATTGGCCGTCACCATATTCTCCATTACCGAAAGCGGCATAAACGAGAAAAAGAACATTTCTGATTATATAAATTTTGCCCTGATTGTTCTTGCTCTTATCATTGACAGTGTGGCTTTATCAGCCATAGTATTCAGGCTGTCTTCTTATGGGATTACGCCCAACAGACTTGCTGTTTTAGGCGTAAACATACTTATCTGGGCCAATCTAATTTGGATTATGCTTTCCTATATGCGTTTTCTACAAAACAAAACCGGACCTTCAACCATCCAAGATGCCGTTACTAAGTATTTGCCGGTCTACGGACTTTGGGCAGCTTTCGTTATATTTACTTTTCCTTTAATTTTTCATTAGAAAGGCTCTGTTAATTTGAGATGGTCATTTGCTTTTTGAAGCCGGTATTGAGAACTTGGTTAATTTTAAGACCAATTTCAGGTCAGTATTACACCCAGGTTGGCAATGATTCCATAGAGGATATAGCGTCGTGTCATTGATATGAATATAACGAAGTGAAAAACCTTGTCATTAAGCCTGTCATTCTGAGCGCAGCGAAGAATCTTAAAGCCCAGATCTTTCGCTAACACTCAGGATGACAGCTCTCCCCAATGGGGGTTACTGAGTAAAGGGAATAATCATTTTATTTATTTGTACTTACTTGGCGAAACTACTTTTTGAGACAGTTACTTTATGACGGTGATATATCTATTAAGTTTCTCCTTATCATGGATGCCATCCTGCAAACCTTCCACATAACCTTTGCCAAGGTGACACGTTTACGACTAAAGAAATGTTAATGTAGGAATTCCCTGCCGGTGCTCACAAGGCAGGGAATTTGACTAAGTCCCATTATTGGAAACAAATGAAACCTTTCAGCGTGCAAACATAATTAGGTGGTTTGTGGATAAATCGTTAGCAACTTAGTAATAATAGACTTAAATTCCATATTGTGAGAGGGACCTGGTGAGTGGAAAGAATACCATCTAGTAAGCATTTACGCCGCCCTAAAGCTTATATATCAGCCTTAGGAACCAACCATGTGCACCTTAGAAACCCCTGGATGACTGTTTGGTTGTCGGCCACCTTTCCCGGTTTTGGGCATATATTTCTGGGGAGCTATTTAAAGGGATTTCTGCTGGTAATTTGGGAGGTTATGATTAACGTCAATGCAAACTTGAACACCGCCATTATATATTCTTTTACCGGTCAATTTGACTTGGCCATGTCAGTGCTTGACAAAAGGTGGTTGTTGCTTTATATATCCGTTTTTGTTTATTCACTCTGGGACGCCCACCGGGCAACGGTGAGTATGAATAAGTACAGTATTTTAGCCGACAGAAATCATGTGCCCATTGTGCCTGTGAAAATGAATAGTATAGAATTTAACTACCTGGACAAGCGGCAACCTTGGCTTGCCGCATTTTGGTCCCTTGCTATGCCGGGTCTTGGCCACCTGTATATTCACAGGCTGTTCACCGGTTTTTTTATTTTGTTCTGGTGGATTGCCATCACATATTTTTCTCGACTTTTTGAAGCAGTCCATTACAGCTTCCTAGGAAACTTTAGCCAGGCAACTGCCATAGCAAATCCCATCTGGCTGCTTTTCTTACCCTCTCTATATGCCTTTGCCATTTACGATTCTTATGTTACCGCAGTTGAATTTAATAAGCTTTTTGAAATGGAACAGGCTGATTTTTTAAAAGAAGAATATCAAAACCCAGATTTTGATATTAATGATGTTACATTCTAAAAAGGTCGGTGAGTACAATTGCTGGTGATATCTACTTTTGATCATTCCCTGCACTTGGAACTGGCTATTACCAAGTTGGAACAAGAGGGTATTAAAAAAGATAATATATTAGCCGCCCCATTAGAAAGGCGCAAAGAAAAGAAAAAAATATTCGATACTATCCACCACTCAGACGGTATAAGTCTTTTTGATGGGGCATTAGCTCTGGGCACCGTTTTTATGGTTTTGGGCACCATCTATGGTTTTATATGGACCTGGGGGCCGATAATATGGGGTTTAATTGGGTTGTTTGTTGGAACTGGTAGCGGGTTAATGCTAGATTTATTGTTCAATAAGCAAAAGAGCAGTGCCAAGAAAATAGAAGATAATTTTTCTGAAGTGGTGATTATTATTAAATGTAGCGAAGATCAAGCATCAATAGTTAAAGAGGTTCTTTGGGAGCACAACTCCCTGGGGGTTTCATTAGTGGGTATAAAAAAGTGATTTTTGTTCGGTGATCGTGTTCGGTGATCGTGTTCGGTGATTGTGTTTAAGAGGAGGAAGTCTGAAATAGTTAGCTTGGATTACCTGTAAAGTAAATGGACATAGCAAAT
>JAENYQ010000147.1 GCA_016841675.1 Desulfotomaculum sp. | reverse complement strand
TGGGACTTTCAGTCCCAATCAAACCCACCTGCTTTTAGCAGGTGGTCAGTTTAGTGCGGGTGAAACTAAAAGAAACAGGCTGTGCAAATGGGCATGGCCGATTCTTCAAATCACATGCCCTTAAGCGGGGCATAATTGAATGAAAATTGGTCAATCTTCTCACTAAAGGAAAAGGAGCTGATTGCCCGTCGCGGCGTCCGTTGCCGTGGATGGGCCCTGTTATGCCGGTAGTAATGTGTGGAATCTGCCCCCACCCGCCCGTCATGGTGCCCGAAGTAGGGCAGGGGCGGGACAGTGAGGTTGCCCGGACCAAAGAAGCGATGTTGAAACTAGGGCGTCTGGTTAAAGAAAGCGGTGCCGACACGCTGGTGATGATCAGCCCGCACGCAACCGTGTTTGCGGACGCCATCGCCATCAGCGCCTTAAGGGAATTAAAAGGAGACCTAAGGCAGTTCGATGCTCCCGGGGTTAGCTTTAAACTGTCCAACGACCTGGACTTGGTAGCGGGAATCCATTCCGCAGCCGCACGGGTGGGCATCGTAACCGTGAGTGTGGATAATGAACTGGCCGCGCGGCATAAACTGTCCACCGAACTGGACCACGGAATCACCGCTCCGCTTTACTTTATCCGCGCCGCCGGGGTGAACCTGCCGCTAGTGCATGTATCCATGGGCATGTTCACGTTTCCCAAACTTTATTCATTCGGCATGGCCTTGCGGAACGCTGCCGACAAGCTGAACCGCAAGGTGGCCGTGCTGGCCAGCGGGGACCTGTCACACAAGCTTACCCGGGACGCCCCGGCGGGATATGACCCGGTCGGGCGGGAGTATGACCAACGGATCGTAGAACTGGTGCGCGGCATGGATGTGGAAGGATTCCACGAGCTGGACCCCGATCTGGTGGAACAGGCGGGCGAGTGTGGCCTGCGGTCCATTGCCATGATGCTGGGTACACTGGACGGCCTGGCAGTGCAAAGCCGGGTGCTGTCCTACGAAGGTCCGTTTGGTGTAGGCTACCTGGTGGCCGCTCTGCTGCCTGGTGAGCCCGAAGACAGCCGTCGGCTGGAGCAAAAACTAGATCAGCTCAGCAAAGCAAAAACCATCCGCAAGAGAGCGGGTGAAAGCATACCCGTCAGGCTGGCCCGAGAGGTTTTGGAACGTTACTTCGATGGTCCCAGAGGGATGACCATTAACCCCGCAGAGGTGCCGGAAGAATTTGCCGCCCGCCGGGCGGGCGTATTTGTCTCCTTAAAAAAACACGGCGAGCTCAGGGGCTGTATCGGCACCATTGAGCCGGTGCAGGACACTATAATAGAAGAAATAGCCGAAAACGCCGTCAGCGCGGCATCCCGCGACCCTCGTTTTTACCCCCTGGAAGAGGATGAATTGCCCGAGCTGGACATATCGGTGGATATACTGACCACGCCCGAACCAATTAAGGGCCTGGATGAACTGGATCCTAAAAATTACGGTGTCATCGTGTCATCCGGAGGCCGGCGGGGATTACTGCTCCCCGACCTGGAAGGCATCGACACCGCCTCCGAGCAGGTGAACATCGCCAGGCAAAAGGCAGGTATTAGCCCCGACGAACCTGTACAGCTAGAGCGATTCAAAGTAATCCGCTACCGCTAGAAAGACAGGAGTCAGAAGTCAGAAGTCAGGAGTCAGGAGTCAGGAGTCAGAAGTCAGGGGAAAGGAATAAAAGACAAAAGACCGATAAAAGAGTAGAGGTTAGGTGGTTTTTAGCCTTTTTTGATTCTGAATTCTGACTCCTGACTCCTGAATACGGTGTTTATTGTTATAAATTACCTGCAAGTTGCAACAAATTAAACTTGCAACACCTGGCACCAAAAAGGTGGTTAAATCAGTGGAACGCGAAGTTATGTTTTACGAACCTGGTCCCGACAACCGCACTGACTGCAAAGTTTGCCCCCGGCTGTGTAATATATCGCCGGGTAAACGGGGCTTTTGCCGGGTGCGGGAAAACCGGGCCGGCACATTGTACGCCACTAATTACGGCGAGTGCTCGGCTCAGGCTCTGGATCCTATCGAGAAAAAACCGCTGTACCACTTTCACCCCGGCAGCCTAATCCTGTCCCTGGGCACGGTGGGCTGCAACCTACGCTGCGGTTTTTGCCAGAACTGGAATATTGCCCACGAAAGCCCGCCCACCACCTACCTGGCCCCGGAGCGGGCGGTGGAACTGGCCCGGCAGCAAAAAGAGAAGGGCTACCCCTGCGTAGGCCTGGCTTATACCTACTCCGAGCCCTTTATGTGGTACGAGTATGTTTACGATACCGCCAAACTGGCCTGCCAGGCCGGTCTGAAAAACGTGCTGGTGACCAACGGCTACATCAGCGAGGAGCCGCTTATGGCACTGCTGCCGTATATAGACGCCATGAATATCGACGTTAAAGCCTTTACCGACGATTTTTATAAAACCAACTGTGCCGGCCGGCTGGACCCGGTGCTGCGCACCGTGGAAATAGCCAGCCAGCATTGCCATGTCGAGGTTACCACCCTGCTGGTGACCGGGCTCAACGACAGCCCGGAAGAAGTGGAACGGCTAATCGATTGGCTGGCCGCCCTGGACCCGGAGATACCGTTGCATTTTTCCCGTTACTTTCCCAACTACAAGATGGACCTGCCACCCACCCCGCTGCAGTCCCTCTCCCGGGCTCGGGAAACCGCCCTAAAAAAATTGCGCTACGTATACATAGGCAACGCCCCGGAACTGAGCGCCTCCAGTACCAGCTGCCCGGGGTGCGGCAAGATGTTCATTGAGCGGCAGGGATATCTGGTGCGGGCCGAAGACATAACCGACGGCAGTTGCCCGGAATGCGGGGAAAAAATTACTGTGGTGATGTAAAGTGTGTCAAGGGGACGGTTCCTTTGGCACACAATTAAAAGAAAAAAGTGTGTCAAAGGAACCGTCCCCCTGACACACTTCGCGTGGCACCCTTAATGGATGAAAAACAAACGTACGGAGGCGGTCCGGTGGTATCCGGAGAGAGCGGTGCACCTGACTGCGTAGTCTAGCCCGTCAAAGCCCCGAATTCATGGCTGCTTAGGGCGTAAGTAATGGTTAGGCAGTTTGCCGGGCGCGTTCACCATAGTCTTGCCAAACACAACAAGTAGAATTGCAAGAGCGACCGGAGCGATACCACCGGACCGCCAGATACGAGTAACGATTTTTCCAGGCAGTTATTGTGTGTCAAAAGTGTGCCAAAGGAACCGTCCCCTTGACACACTCTAACGCCGCAATTATGAATAAACATATAATTGGAAAGTACTAAAAGCATACCCACTAGCAGTTGTAGGGAGTTGTTATATTGGCCAAAGCTAAAACCGAAGAAACCAAGCGCATCGTATTGGAACATATACCGGCAGAGAACAGCATCACCCTGCAGGAATTGTGGGACCAGGCCGGCGGCAACATGGACGCCTTTTTCGGCGCCCTGCAGTCCCTTGCCTCCCGGGGCGACATCACGGCCACCGGGCCTCGGGGCGGCGACCCGGAACAGATTTTGCTGTCCCGGGTTCCAGATGCAGCAAACGATCCGACAGCCTCAGGCAGAGAAAAGTCAGAAGCCGCCAGACTGATCGCCGCGGGCATCCCCCAACTTAGAGCATCCAACATGGAACGGGCCGGCCGGATGGCGCGGGAAATTTTAAAAGACGGCATCCCACG
>JAENYQ010000022.1 GCA_016841675.1 Desulfotomaculum sp. | reverse complement strand
TTAATTTGTTGCAAATCTAGATTTGCAACAAATTAAACTTGCAACACCTGGCACCTCTCAACTTGCAACACCTGGCACCAAAAACCAAAAAAGCCTCCGGCGCAGACAGCATGCCAGAGGCCCCGTAAAGCAAACGCTTTTTGGGTCAATACTCCGGCCTCGGCTGGCGGCTCATTAGCCATTAAACCCCTGGGGGGTGCCAAACTGTCTACGGCTGGTAAAACATATTAGATTTAAATAATCTAAACTCTTAAAGGGTAATTTTCTGTGCGTTCATCTTAATACCGGGGCCCATTGTGGTGGACACTGTAACAGACTTGATATACTGACCCTTGGCAGCCGACGGCTTAACCTTGATCAGTTGAGCGACCAGCGCCCTCATGTTTTCAACCAGTTTTTGCGGCTCAAAGGAAGCTTTGCCGATGGGGGTATGAATGTTTCCGGCTTTATCTACCCGGTATTCAATCTTACCGGCTTTAACTTCTTGTATCGCACGAGCTACATCGAAGGTAACGGTACCGGTTTTGGGGTTGGGCATCAGTCCGCGGGGACCAAGAACCCGGCCTAGTTTACCAACCACGCCCATCATATCCGGAGTGGCAATGGCTACTTCAAACCCCAGCCAACCTTCCTTCTGAATCTTTTCCACCATATCTTCAGCACCTACAAAATCAGCGCCGGCCTCTTCGGCTTCTTTAACCTTATCACCTTTGGCAAATACCAGCACTGTACGGGTTTTGCCCGTTCCGTGCGGCAACACCATAGCTCCGCGCACTTGCTGGTCTGCGTGCCTCGGGTCGACACCGAGCCGGATAGCGGCTTCAATAGTTTCATCGAACTTGGCTCCGGCAGTTTCCTTGACCAGTTCCATTGCTTCCATGGATTCATACAGCTTGGACCGGTCAATTTTTTTCACGGCATCCTGATATTTCTTACCATGCTTGGGCAATTTACATACCTCCTTGTGGTAGTAGCGGAAATTAATCCTCCCACGTATTTGAAAAGCAGTATTCAGAATTCAGTAGTCAGAATTCAGAATACTTATAAAACATGCTTTCATTCCTTTGCATCGCAACACAATCTAATACATTTTGGAGCTATGCCAGAATTCCTTAAAGTCTTCGTTCTTTCATTCTGACTCCTGATTTAAACTACTTCTATCCCCATGCTGCGGGCCGTACCTTCAACCATGCGCATAGCCGCTTCCACGTTGTTGGCGTTTAGGTCTTCCATTTTCAGCTGAGCAATTTCTTGCACCTGGTCTTTACTTACCTTGCCCACCTTTTTCTTGTTGGGCTCACCGGATGCAGTTTCCAATCCCGCTGCTTTTTTTAGCAGCACCGCTGCCGGCGGGGTTTTAGTTACGAATGTAAATGAACGGTCTTCATATACGGTAATCTCCACCGGAACGATCATCCCCGCTTGTTTGGCGGTACGCTCGTTATAATCCTTAACAAATTGCATAATGTTAACCCCGTGCTGACCCAGGGCGGGACCCACCGGCGGAGCGGGGGTAGCCTTGCCTGCCGGCACCTGCAGCTTGATAATCGCTGCCACACGTTTGGCCATAATGTCCACCTCCTCCGCTGCTTAGTTTATTTTTTCTGCCTGATTATACTCAAGTTCCACCGGAGTTTCCCGGCCGAACATGTTGATAAGTACTCTGATTTTGCCCTTATCAATTAATATTTCTTCCACCGCTCCGCCAAAATTCTCAAAGGGGCCCGAGATCACTCGGACTTGTTCGCCGACGGCAAAATTAACCTTGGTGCGCGGCTCGTCCATACCCATTTGCCTGATAATCTGCTGCACTTCATCCTCGTCCAGGGGGATGGGTTTGGAACCGCTACCTACAAAACCGGTCACCCCGGGGGTGTTGCGCACAACGTACCATGAATCGTCGGTCATAATCATTTCAACCAAAACGTAACCCGGGAACACTTTGCGTTTGGTGACCTTCTTTTTCCCGTCTTTGATTTCAATCTCGTCTTCCATGGGCACAAGGATCCGAAAAATCTTATCTTCCATGTTCATGGATTCAATTCGTTTTTCCAGGTTCGCCTTGACTTTGTTTTCATACCCCGAATAGGTGTGTATGACATACCATTGCCTGCTCATAAATACAAGGGACCGGCGTCAAGCAGGCCCCTCACCTCCCTGTCTATCTTCGCACAGCCTGTAAGAACCTGCCCTCTTAGGTCGGGGATTAACAGGTGTAAGCTCGAAATAAGTGCGACTAAGGTTCAGCGGTCAGGGGACACACATCCTTCGGAGAAATGTCCCCAACGTATGGGTCAAAACCCCACCTGAACCAAGTCTTCTTTATTTTATGAACATGCCCATAACCGAACCGAGAATCGAATCGAAAATCCAGATCAGTACGGCAACAAACACCACCGAGACTAAAACCACCGCTGTATATATCACGGTTTCCCTGCGGCTGGGCCAGTGCACTTTTTTAAGTTCATTTAGCACTCCGCGAAAAAACGACTTGGCATTTTCCAACCGATTGGGCCCAAGGGCCGCAGCCTTCTTGGTTACTTCTTTCCGGTTGTCTTTCTTAGCCAGTTCTTTTCCGGTACCGGAGCTTTTGTCTTTCTTGGGGGTCTTTACTACAGCCATTTATGCCACATCCTTAAAGAGGATGTTCTAAAAGTTTGCACCTAATCCGGGTTCCGATAGCTGGACGCTCACGCACCAATATGTACGCTTTGGTTGCGCATTCGGTTCCCGTATCTGCAGTGCTCTTTTTCGAACACTCGACTAAATATTGTAATAACCTGGCATAAGGTTTTACCTGGTTTCCTTGTGCATGGTATGTGTTTGGCAAAACCGGCAATATTTTTTCATTTCAATACGGTTAGGATCGTTCTTTTTGTTCTTGGTTGTTGAATAATTCCTGCGTTTGCATTCGGTGCAAGCCAGGGTAACTCCCACTCTCATGAAAACCACCTCCATAAACTAAAAAAAGACATACCGCCTTTTAAATCGGATGTTCTAAAGGATGCTGCATTAGCCATCACATCGAATCCTTTTAAAAACCCGCATTTTAGGGGTACCTTTGCAACTTTATCACAGTTAATAAACAGTGTCAAGAAAATTAAGGACCAGGAACCGACCCCTGCCGATTCCTGTCTTTTTTTAAGCATATCTGACGGTCCGGATCCCACCGGAGCGACTGCGTGCGTTTGTCTTTTTATTCCTGCCGGTGCGCACTTTTGCGACATGGGCGTTTACCTGAATATAGATTTTAGGATTGTCATCCTGAGCGTAGCGAAGGATCTTATCTTGTTCCTTCAGGTAGCACCGGATCGCCTGCATGCGTTGTCTTTTTAATCTTATTTGTGCACTTGTCTACTCGTTAATGCCGGTAACAACCCCGGCGCCCACAGTACGGCCGCCTTCACGGATGGCGAAACGCAGGCCTTCTTCGATGGCGATAGGGGTGATTAACTCGATATCTACCTTGACGTTGTCGCCAGGCATAACCATTTCCACGCCTTCGGGCAACTGGACGATGCCGGTCACGTCGGTGGTCCGGAAGTAGAACTGGGGACGGTAGCCGTTAAAGAACGGGGTGTGCCGGCCGCCTTCTTCTTTGGTCAGGACGTATACTTCGGCGTTGTACTTGGTGTGCGGCTTAATGCTGCCGGGCTTGGCAAGTACCTGGCCGCGCTCAATCTCTTTGCGGTCCACGCCGCGCAGCAGACAGCCAACGTTGTCGCCGGCTTCACCGCGGTCGAGGATTTTGCGGAACATTTCCACGCCGGTGACGACGGTCTTGCGGGGTTTATCCATCAAGCCGACGATTTCTACTTCTTCGCCGGTTTTAATCACGCCGCGCTCAATACGGCCGGTGGCCACGGTGCCGCGCCCGGTGATGGTGAATACGTCTTCTACGGGCATCAGGAATGGCTTGTCGACGTCACGTTCGGGGTTGGGAATGTATGAGTCGACGGCGTCCATTAGTTCCCAGATGCTCTTGCACCATTCACAGTCACGTTTACCGCAGGCGCATTCCAGCGCCTTTAAGGCCGAGCCGGTGATGATGGGGGTGTCGTCGCCCGGGAATTCATAGATGTTTAGAAGATCGCGTACTTCCATGTCGACCAGTTCCAGTAGTTCTTCGTCGTCGACCATGTCGGCTTTGTTCAGGTAGACTACGATGTAGGGCACGCCCACCTGACGGGAGAGCAGGATGTGCTCACGGGTCTGGGGCATCGGGCCGTCGGCGGCTGATACTACCAGGATGGAGCCGTCCATCTGGGCGGCGCCGGTGATCATGTTCTTGATGTAGTCGGCGTGGCCCGGGCAGTCAACGTGCGCGTAGTGGCGGTTGGCGGTTTCGTATTCGACGTGGGCGGTGTTGATGGTAATTCCGCGCTCACGTTCTTCCGGCGCGTTGTCGATTTCGTCGTATTTCTTGATGGTGGCACCGCCCACGGTGGACAGCACGCTGGTGATGGCGGCGGTCAGGGTGGTTTTGCCGTGGTCGACGTGGCCGATGGTGCCGATGTTCAAGTGCGGTTTATTCCGCTCAAATTTCGCTTTGGCCATAGTTAAAGTTCCCTCCTTACTTGCTTATGAGCAATACAGAACAACTTACCCGGGTGTACAAAAAGACTAACTTAAATTATTTCCATTAATACCACTTTTTATTTACACCCACGCAAAATACCATCATCATATTCGATAATCGTAAGCAAAATCCTTCTAAAAGCAAAAAATTTTTATATAACCTTTCAATAATATGTAAACATAAAAAACAAAAAGGGGGCCAAAGAGGCTGAAAAAGTCAATTAATATGGCAAATAGCCCAGATTGTCATTCTGAACGAAGTGAAGAATCTTTCTTTAGACCCCACTCCTCTGCTAACGTTTAGGATAACTGGAAAACCCCAAAGGGGACATGCATTTTCAAAAACCGAAAAAAGCAGCCTGTCCCCTTTGGGGTATACTTTTGAACAATAATAAAAACCAGCCCTTGGGCTGGTTCTAATGGTAGCGGCGCAGGGATTTGAACCCCGGACCCTGCGGGTATGAACCGCATGCTCTAGCCATCTGAGCTACGCCGCCATATTCGATTTTCGAAATACCATTTTTCTTATTTAAAATTCGAAGTTCGAAGTTCTTTATTCGAACTTCGAACTTCGAATTTCAAACTTCGAGATTGGAGCCGCTAACCGGATTTGAACCGGTGACCTCATCCTTACCAAGGATGCGCTCTACCTACTGAGCTATAGTGGCATTTGGTTGCGGGGGGGGGATTTGAACCCCCGACCTTCGGCGTCGCCGGCAGATTTACAGTCTGCTCCCTTTGGCCACTCGGGAACCTCTCCACAATGAAAAATACTATCTATAAGTTATACCCGGCTTAAGCCGGATCGCTTGTTGGAGCCGGCGATGGGACTCGAACCCGCAACCTGCTGATTACAAATCAGCTGCTCTGCCAATTGAGCTACGCCGGCAATAGCGGCAAAAACAATTATATGATATATACAGGTAGATGTCAACACCTGTAGGCTAGAAAGAACTGGCAATGGGAAGGGGTCAAGGGGTCAAGCCCTGCATAACTGCATAGCAATTGTTATGCAGGGCTTGACCCCAATTTTTTTTCCCTTTCGTCAACTTCGCTAACCCATTCCAAAAGCCGGGTCAACTGGTCTTTTCCACGGGGTGAAAGCCCCTCAACACGGCGCATTAAGTCGACCAGATCAGGATCAGCACCAATTACATTTCTAGCCCGGTGTTTGGAAAGACCAAGCAGGTAATCTGATGAAACATCAAAAAACTGTGCGATTTTACGCAGTAAGTCACCATGCACTCTGCGCCTCCCCTGCTCTAAATCCCATAACAATGATTTAGAAATAGCCAGCTCATCCGCCACTCTCTCCAGGGTTATTCTTTTCTCTTCCCGTAATAGCTTCAGTTTGGTGGGAAAAGAATCCATTTCAAAGCCTCCTTGTCTGCAATTAGCAGACGCATTTCCAGTATAGAATAAAATATAGGCCCAATCAATCTGCAAATAGCAGAAACTTTCTGTTTAAGTAAGTTACAGTTAGAGTTGGAACGATATATTTATTTTTTTCGCCGTCACCGGTTTTGTCAAATTTCCGCAATAGGCATACAATGTAAAAAGGTTACTTAATATAATTAGACACAAGATATCCAATTCCTACCATGGAAATATATTGAAGGGTATGATTTTATGAACAGGGAACTCAATCGTAAAATTGAAGAGTCCCGGTGCCGCTTGTACGCTATTTGTCCCTGTAAAAAAGAAAAACTGCTCTCGGAGAGCAGGAAACTGGATTTACTAATATTGGAGTATTATAAAAAAAATAAGGGGTCAGGCTCTTAACTTATTTTAAGAGCCTGACCCCTTATTTCGCTTTGCTCCTAGGCTTCGCGTTTTTCCAGATAACGTTCCAGCTTGCGTTTAACTCGCTGCAGCGCGTTGTCGATTGACTTGACGTGGCGCTTTAGGTCTTCAGCTATCTCCTGGTAAGACTTGCCTTCCAAATAAGACATCAGTACTTTCCATTCCAGAGAACTGAGTATTTCGCCCATCTTTTCCTCAATATCGTCAAACTCTTCACGACTGATAATTAACTCCTCGGGATCGGAAATTTTGGAACCTGAGATAACGTCCAGCAGTGTACGATCGGAGTCTTCATCATAGATAGGTTTATTGAGCGATACATAGGAGTTCAATGGAATATGTTTTTGACGGGTAGCGGTTTTGATGGCCGTTATAATCTGGCGGGTAATACATAATTCGGCAAAGGCTCTAAAAGACGACAACTTGTCCATCCGGAAATCACGAATCGCCTTATAAAGGCCGATCATGCCCTCCTGAATAATATCTTCCCGATCCGCCCCGATCAAAAAATAAGAACGGGCCTTGGCACGCACAAAGTTTCTATACTTGTTAATTAGGTACTCCAGAGCCACATCGTCGCCTTCGCGGGCAAATTCCACAACTTCTTCGTCAATCATTAACTGAAAATGGTTGGACGTCTCCCTTTGGGCGTTTAAATTCAAAATCTAATCCCTCCCGCCTGAATTTCCCCGCAAACGAAAACAAAAACTGCCCTCACCGTAGGAAAATGCCAACCGGGCGTAAACCCCGGAGTCGCACAATGGGGCAAAAAAAAATAATTTCTTAGCCAATCAATTAGTGCAACAGTGTCTGTCAATATATTAACACCTTGGACCAAAACCAGCGTTACAGATGCAATAATTAAACATCAGTTAGTCAACAAGCATGTTTACAAGCTATATTATACCTGCCCCCCTATAGCTCGTCAAGCTAAAATAATGCTCAAAATGGCAGGGGTTGCCTAGTCCCGCTTCCTTCTCCATTGTTCAAACATTTGGCGAATATTATCGGACAGCCGGTTTTCCAGATAACCTTCGGTGGGTTTTTTGCGCACAAACGATTCCTGACCTTCCTGTTTAGCCCGCTGCACCAGTTGGTACAGCTCCCCGGGGGTCATGCGGTACGCGCCTCGCCCCAAGATAATTCGCTGCTCATCCCAGTCCGAGGTCACCACCCTGGTGTAACCGTCCTTGGGCATGTCCCCCACCAACCGCTCAATCATTGCGTCGGCGGTTTCCTCTTCCCTGGTATAAAATACCTGGACTCCGTTTACCTCTTCATACCTGGTGCTGCTAAAACCTCTCACCTGGTGGGCGTCAAAGACCACCAGAACCCGGTCGCCGCTGATACCGGAGTAATCGGCCAGTATATCCACCAGCCGGTCCCGAGCGTGCTCCAGGCCCTTTTCCTTCAACTTGGCCAATTCAGGCCATGAGTATAACACATTGTAGCCGTCAACTACAATATATTCACTCATCTTCAGCTTAACCTGTTGCGTTTTTGCCGCGCCGTCTCAAACAGCACTAACGCTGCGGCCACCGAAACGTTAAGGGAATTTACCCGCCCCGCCATGGGCAGCCGCACCAGAAGGTCGCATTTTTCCCGTATCAGCCTGCTGATACCCTTGTCCTCGCTGCCCACCACCACGGCCAGCGGGCCGTCCATGGGGGCGTCCCACAGCAATTGTTCGGCCGCCGGATCGGCTCCGACCACCCAGATGCCGCGCTCTTTTAGCATATCAATGGTAACCGCAATATTGGTCACCCTGGCGACGGGTACAAACTCCACCGCCCCGGCTGAGGCCCTGGCCACTACCGAGGTAACCGAAGCCGCCCGCCGACGCGGGATCACTACAGCATGGGCGCCGGCAGCATCAGCGGAGCGGATAATGGCTCCCAGGTTGTGGGGATCATTGATGCCATCCAGCAGAACCAGCAGTGGAACCTGATCGCCTAATTGGGCTAGAATATCGTCCAGGTCGGCGTACTCATAAGGTGAGACACTGGCGACAATTCCCTGGTGCAACGCACCCTCGGCCATGCGGTCCAAGAGTTGTTTTTCCACCTTCTGCACCGGCACCTGGCTTTCCCTGGCCAGGCCGGAAACTTCAGCCGCCGTGGCCGGTTTCAGGTTCCGGGCCAGGTATATTTTATTGATTGGTCTGCCGGCCCGCAGCGCTTCGCAGACCGGGTTGCGGCCGACTATTATATCTTCCATATGTCTCTCCCGGGTTATTCATAAATTATCCCTAACAAAACTAAATATGCCTGAATTTTTCCCTGACCTCGGCTTGTTTGCCGCAGGACATCCGTCCTTCGGGGCAGGGGGTGGTCAGGCAGCGGGGCCCGGCTTCCCTAAACAGCACCGGGGACACGCTGCGCACCAGGCGCAGCATTGCGGTGGCCAGATCGCGTATTTCCCATTGGGCACGGTTGCAGCAGCGAATGTTAAAAAAGTGCAGCAGTTCCCGGGCGTTCATGGTGACCACCAGTTTGGTCTCGGCTGCGTTGGGTAATACAAAACGAGCGTCCTCTTTGGCGGCATCTCCGTAAACAGAGAGCTTGTTCAGCCAGTAATCATACCACTTTTGCATTTGCGCCATCTGCTCGGTAAACTCTTGCACTTCTTGGAGTCCCAAATCGGCAATGCGCGGGGGGATGATGTAATTGAATACACCATCATCCTGAACGCCGCTGTCTTCACCAACATAGCGCTGGGACTTAACGCTAAAGCTGGCAATCCGATGCCGGGTAATTTGAGCTAAAAGGCTCCTGGATACTCCTTCAACGCCAAAGGTGAAGTTGGCGTGCTCGATGGGTGATAGGTGACCCATATCGGTCAGCTTGCTTACAAATGAGGTCTGGTCCTGCTCGGACACCCCCTGGCGCAATTCTTCAACGCCAGCCGCTGAATAGCACAGTTTGGCTGCCATGGCTACCAGTTCTTCGGGGCTTTCCGTGTGGCGAAGCAGTTCCACCCGCAGGGTTGTTCTACCCATCATTATACCTCCGCTTGTGCTGGTTTATTTAAGTTCTTCTTCGATAACCTGCCGGGCCATGGTGATAATTTCCTCTAGACGGTTCCATTCCTGCTTTAAATAGAGATAACCCACCAAGCTCTCAAAGCCTGTGCTTTCCCGGTATTCGATAATACTGTTACACCGTGGGCTGTGGCCCGACTTGGCGTTGCGTCCGCGCCGGATGACCGCCTGTTCCGCTTCGGTGAGACGCCCAGCTAAGGCGTGGTAGATACGGGCCTGGGTGGAAGCACGCACGTGGCGCACAGCTTCCCGATGCAGCTTGTTCACGTTGACCAGGCCGCAGTTGACCAGATATTCACGAACTGCCAGCTCGTACACCGCATCACCGATATAAGCCAGTACCAACGATGGCAGTTCTATCGGGTTAGTAATTTTTCCAGTGAGTCCGAACATTAAATACCTCTGTTGAATTCAGTATTCAGTAGTCAGGATTCAGTAGTCAGAATGAGTTCAGGCAATATAGGGCAGCAATCCCCGACAAGACAAATGATATCATGCTTATAACTCTTAAGTGCCTTACCGTTTTTTTATTCTGACTCCTGAATTCTGACTCCTGACTCCTAATATACTACCTCTGCTTCTTCCAACGCACCCCGGAATGGGTATCTTCCAGCACAATACCGAGCTCCTTGAGCTGATCGCGGATGCCGTCGGCAGCGGCCCAGTCCTTGTTTTTCCGAGCATTCTGTCGCATTTGGATAATTACCTGCAGCAGCTTTTCAACCAGGGAATCATCTTCCCCATCTGGTTCATCCAGCAAGATTTTGCCCTTTTTGTCGGTCTTTAAGACCCCTAAAACACCATTAAAGGCGTAAAATAATTCCTTTGCTTTCTGTAGCGCAGCAACACCTGCGGGGGTGTTTGCGCTTGCGCTATGCAAAAAGCTGTTAATATCCCGCGCTAAATCGAAGATAATTCCGGTGGCTAAGGCGGTGTTGAAATCGTCATCCATGGCGGTCTCAAATTGAACGCGCAGTTCATCCAATCGTACGGCCAAACCGGCATCGGGGATGGCGTCACCCGGCTCACGGCCCGCCAGGGCCTCATCCAGCAGACGTAGGCTGGTTTTCAGCCGTTCCAGGCCTTTGCCGGCGGCAGTCAGCTTTTCGTCATCAAAGTCTAACGGACTGCGGTAGTGGGTACTAAGCAGGTAAAATCGTACAACTTCGGGCTTGAACTTTTCGAGAATTTCCCGCACCAGGAAGAAGTTACCCAGGGATTTGCTCATTTTTTCCTGGTTGATCGTGATAAAGCCGTTGTGCATCCAATAGCGGACAAAGGGCTCGCCGGTAGCAGCCTCGGACTGGGCGGTTTCGTTTTCGTGGTGGGGGAAAATCAGGTCATAGCCACCGCCATGGATATCAAAATTGGTGCCCAGGTATTTAAGCGACATGGCCGAGCATTCAATATGCCAACCCGGCCGGCCTTGGCCCCAGGGGCTAGCCCAGGCGGGTTCGCCGGGTTTGGCCGATTTCCACAGCGCAAAGTCCATGGGATGATGCTTGCGTTCATCTACATCAACCCGTGCTCCGGCCCGCATGTCTTCCAGGGTGCGGCCGGAAAGTTTGCCGTACCCCTCAAACTTGTACACATCGTAGTAAACATCCCCGTCAACGGCGTAGGCGAAGCCTTTTTCCACCAGGGTGCGCACCATGTCAATTATTTCCGTCATGTGTTCCGATACCCGGGGGTGAATGTCGGCCCGCATTACGTTCAGGGCGTCGGCATCCCGAAAATATTCTTCTATATAGCGTGCCGCCAGGACTATGGGGTCATCCTTTTCTTCCCGGGCCCGGTTGATAATTTTGTCGTCTACGTCGGTAAAATTCTGCACATACAGCACTTCATAACCTTTGTATTTAAGATATCGGCGCACGGTGTCAAAAAATACGACGGGGCGGGCGTTGCCCAGGTGGATATAGTTATAGGTGGTGGGACCGCAGACATACATGGTCACCTTCCCGGGCTCCCGGGGTATTAACGACTCTTTCTTACCGGTTTTGGTGTTGTATATGTGCATTTGACATCCCCCTTAAGAAGTGCTTATCTGATCTATGTTACCTGGAAAATAAACTTTGGGTTTTGTCATCCTGAGCGCAGCGAAGGATCTTAAAGATCTAGATTCCTCACTTTGTTCGGAATGACAATCCAAGCAGATTTTCATCTTTCTGATGCCACGAATTCGGGGCTATGACGGGGCAAGCGCCTGTGGCGCATGCCCTGATTAAAACGTGCAGCTTTAACGCAAAAGCACCGCAAGTTGAGTATGCAGCAGGTTATTACTTGTTTTTGCGTTGCTGCACGATTCAACGCAGCCAGGTGCACCGCTCTTTCCTGATACCACCGGATCGCCTCCGTACGTTTGTTTTTCATGCACTGATAGTGACGCATTAGCGGCATACTATTTATCGTTTAGATCCGGGCTGTCCAGGCAGCGGGCCATGTCTTGCTCCCCGCCGGTAGAGCTATCCCGCAGTCTCTTTTCCAGGTCCAGCACGCGTTTTTCCAGTATATCAATGTTCATTTGCATGCAGTACATCGCTTCGGTAACCGGGTCGGGCATCAGATCGTGCCGTAAATCGATCATAAAGACATTCCCGGGGTGTCCCACCTTTTCACCGTCCCGGATAATTACCTTGCCGGGCACACCCACCACTGTACTGTTGGGCGGAACGGGTTTAAGCACCACTGAGCCCGCGCCAACTTTGCTGTTATTACCCACGGTGAATGAACCCAGTATCTTGGCCCCGGCGCTGATGACCACGTTATCTCCGATGGTGGGGTGGCGTTTGCCCTTCTCCTTACCGGTACCCCCCAGGGTCACCCCCTGGTAAATGGTGACGTTGTTGCCTACTTCAGTGGTTTCGCCGATAACCACCCCGGCGCCGTGGTCGATAAACAACCCCTCGCCCAATCGGGCACCAGGGTGGATTTCAATATGGGTCACAGCCCGGGCAAATTGGGAAATCAGCCGGGCAATTAGAAAGAGCTGGTAACGATAAAAAAAATGAGCCACCCGGTGCAGCAGTATCGCATGCAGGCCGGGGTAGCAGAGCAGTACTTCCAGCACCGACCTGGCGGCCGGGTCCCGTTCAAATACAGCTTTTATTTCTTTCCGGAGTCGACCAAATAACAAGTCAATCCCTCCATCGTAAAAAGCACAAGTTAAAGAAAATAGTTTTGATTGTTATCGTATCTGGCGCTCTGGTGGTATCGCTCTGATGGTATCACTCCGGTCGCTACTGTAATTCTACTCGTTGTGGTCAGCAGGCTCTTTGTGAAGCACCACCCTGAAAATAGACTTTTGGGTAGGGCTGTCATCCTGAGCGCAGCGAAGGATCTAAACTATTTGTGACGATTAATTTATATCCACCAACAATATCCCCAATCGTAGTCGTAGGGGCACCCGTGAGGGCTGCCCCTACGATTTGTGGATCCTATGGCTATCTAAAAATATACTAGGTGAATGTCATTTTGAACGCAGCAAAGAATTTTAAAGAAAAATTCTTTGCTGCGTTCAAAATGACATGATACTGTCTGAAAACAAATTTCATGTACAGATGGTGCCACGCTCTTGCGGCATAGTGACCCACCCTCTAGCCTCTAGCTTGTGCCAGTGCCCTTTCCAGCCGTTCAGTCGCCTTTGGTCCACCTAGTGCGGGCAGCAGGTGGTACAATTCCGGGCCCTTGGTTTTACCGGTCAGTCCCACCCGCAGGGGTTGGTAAACATTCTTACCGCCCAGGCCCAGTTCTTTGGGCAACTTCTTCAGCATTGCCTTGACCCCGGCCTCGTCCAGGGTACCGGCATTGGTCAACTTATCCCGCAGTGCGCCAAACACAACGGGCACCTGCTCTTGAGACAGCACTTCTTTGGCTTCCGGGTCATCATAGGCGGGGTCATCGAAGAACACTCCGGCGTAGTCAACAATCTGGGCCATGTACTCCAGATATTCACGCACGGCGACCGTTACCAAGCGTACCTTCTCCATCAGCCTGTCGTCGACTATTTCGGGCAGGTACCCGGCCTGCTGCAGGTACGGGACAGCCAGTTCGGCAATCTTTTCCACCGGGCTGTGTCTTATATAATAGCCGTTTAGCCAGTTTAATTTCTCCAAGTCGAATACCGCCGGACTTTTCGCCACCCGCTCCAGAGAAAAACTTTCTTTAACCTGGTCCAAGGTGAATACCTCGTCCTCGGTGCCTGTAGACCAGCCCAACAGGGCCAGGAAATTGATCATCGCTTCCGGCAGATAACCCATGTCGCGGTACTGCTGGATGGAGGTGGCACCATGGCGTTTGCTCATTTTGGACCGGTCTTGACCCAAAATCAGTGATATATGGGCAAATTCCGGCACGGGCCAGCCCATCGCCTCGAATAACAGTACTTGCAAGGGCGTATTGGAAAGGTGTTCCTCGGCCCGGACAACGTGGGTTATGCCCATGGTGTAATCGTCTACCACCACGGCAAAATTATATGTAGGGATGCCGTCCGATTTAACGATAATGAAATCACCGATACCATTGCAGTCAAAGCTCACGTCACCGCGCACCTGGTCACGAATGGTAAGCACTTTACCCTGGGGCACCCTGAAACGCAGCACCGGCCTGCGGCCTTCACCTTCCAACCGCTTACAGTCTTCCTCAAACAGGTCGCGGCACTTGCCAGTGTAGCCGACCATCTCGCCGGCAGCCATTTGGGCCTCCCGCTGGGTGGCCAATTCTTCCTCACTGCAGTAACATCGGTACACCCAACCGCTTGCAAGCAGCTCTTCGGTGTACTGTTTGTACAGTTCCAGTCTCTCGGTCTGGCGGTAGGGGCCGTTGGGCCCGCCCACGGAAATGCCCTCATCCCAATCAAGCCCCAGCCAGCGCAGGGATGATAGGATGTTTGACTCGGACTCCCGGGAGGAACGTTCCAGGTCAGTATCCTCAATACGAACGACAACTTTGCCGTTGTAACGGCGGGCAAACAACCAATTAAACAGCGCAGAGCGCGCGCCGCCGATATGTAAAGGCCCGGTGGGGCTGGGTGCAAATCTAACTTTAATCTCGCTCAAATCCGTTCTCTCCTCGTAAAAACATCTATTTTTTGACACTCTATTATAGCATTGCCCTTTGCAAGGTAGCAAGACACGGGGTCAGGCCTGTCGTAACTTCCTAACTGCGAAATTAATATATAAAGATATTGCAGTTAGGAAGTTACGACAGGCCTGACCCCCTAATTAGGGTGACTGCTTGGGCGGCGATGCCTTCGCCCCGGCCGGTAAAGCCCAGCCCCTCGGTGGTGGTGGCTTTGATGCCAACCTGGTTGGGGGGCACCCGCATCTCCCGGGCTAAGTTTTGTTGCATCTGCTCCCTGTACCGGGCTAATTTGGGGGCTTGGGCCACGATTACGGCGTCCACGTTGCCCACTGACCAGCCCAGCTTGTCCAGGTGTTCTATCACATGGCGCAGCAGCAGCAGGCTGGAAATGCCCCGGTAACGGGGGTCGGTATCCGGAAAATGCATGCCGATATCGCCCGCCCCGGCCGCCCCCAGCAGGGCGTCCATAATGGCGTGCACCAGTACGTCGGCATCGGAATGGCCATCCAGCCCCAGGTGATAGGGAACCGTTACTCCACCCAACACCAGGGACCTGCCTGCCACTAGTCTATGTACGTCATAACCAATGCCAATCCGCAAAGTAAGCACCTCAAGAGGGGGTCAGGCCTGTCGTAACTTCCTAACTGCAATATTATTATATATTCATATTGCAGTTAGGAAGTTACGACAGGCCTGACCCCCTAATTTTTTCGGCCAGGAGGATGTCGTCGGGGGTGGTGATTTTGATGTTGGTGTAGTCGCCGGGTACCAGTTTGACGGGGCGGCCCAGGCGCTCCACCAGGGAGGCGTCGTCGGTGCTTTCAAAGGCGTCTTGCGCGGCTGCCCGGTGGGCTTCCAGTAAGATATCCAGGTTGAAAACCTGGGGGGTCTGCACTTGCCAGAGTAGTTCCCGGGGTAGGGTTTCCCGCACCAGATTATCCGGGCCGGCCAATTTCACAGTGTCTTTAACCGGCACCGCCAGGGTGGAGGCCCCCCAACGTCGCGCTTCTTCGATGGCCGCCCTAATCGAACCCGGCTTAACCAAAGGCCGGGCGCCGTCGTGCACCACCACCAGACTAACACCAGCAGGCAGGGCCTTAAGGCCCTGCCTTACTGAATCCCGGCGGGAGTCTCCACCGGCGACTATAATAATTTGATTACCCGGTACCAGGTCGCCCAGGATGCGGGCAAAACACTGCTCCTCGCCCGGTGCCGTCACCAGGATGACCCCGGCCACGGGGACCGCCAGCAGCGCTTGCAGAGAATATTCTATCACCGGACGGCCTGCCAGGTGGAGCAGTTGCTTATTTACCTCACCGCCCATCCGGGTGCTCCTGCCGGCAGCAGGTACCACGGCCCAGGTGCTACCCAAGCACGTTCACCTCTTTGTAGCGCTGCGCGCCCGGCTGTGAATCACCGCGCCGGTCGGCTGACTTGGGCTTGGCAAAAATCATCCGCCCCGCCGCTGTTTGCAGCACGCTGGTTACCAGCACGGATATGGTTTGGTTCATATAGCGTTTGCCGCCGTCCACCACGATCATGGTGCCATCATCCAGGTAAGCAACACCCTGACCGGACTCTTTGCCTTCTTTGACCACCTGGACCACCATTTCCTCACCCGGCAGTACAATGGGCTTTACTGCGTTAGCCAGCTCGTTGATGTTCAGCACTATAACACCGTGCAGTTCAGCGACTTTGTTCAGGTTAAAATCGTTGGTGAGAATTTTGGCGCCCAGTTTTTGGGCCAGCTTGACCAGCTTGGTGTCCACCTCGGCTTTTTCATCCAGACCTTTGGTATTGTCGTTAATTTGCACTTTCACCGTGGATTCTTTGCGCAGGTGGTTTAAAATATCCAACCCCCGCCGCCCCCGGTTGCGCTTAAGCAAGTCCGATGAATCGGCAATGTGCCGCAGTTCCTCCAACACAAATCCGGGCACCACCAAAGTGCCTTCGATAAACCCGCTGGCACACAAATCGGCAATACGCCCGTCAATGATGACACTGGTATCAAGCAGTTTTTGGGAACTGCCCTTGCCTTCTGGAGCAGCTTTATCCTTTCCTCCACCTAAGCGGGTAACACTACCGATAAATCCGGCTATTTCCTCTCTTTTCTTAACGCTGATAGTCATGCCGAGGTAGCCCAGTAGTAAAGTAAAGGCGAGCCAGATTACCTTACCGATAATACCCATAAACGTAAAAACAGAGCCCAGTAAATTAGCTATTATGAGTCCGACAATCAAACCAACCGATCCCATAACCAGGTCTTGGACCGGCGTCTTGCTGAGCATTTGCTCCAGCAGTGCGGTTAACCACAAAGAAAATCGAATCAGCCACGGGGTTAACAATATCCCCAGCACCAGACCGGCAAGGGTTGTCAGGCCGATAAAACCGGAGCCCAACTGGGGTATGGTTTCAGGCAGGGGTATAATGTCTTGGCTGACCAGATACAGCCCGGAGTATAAACCGGTTGCCGAAAATAAAAGAACCATAAAAACAAATATAATCTTTCTGGCCATTTGTTCACCTCCTTTGTGTGGTGTTAATTAAACTTGGAGACAGGTACAACCCGGCAGCTCAGTGAAATTAGCACATATTACAGTAATTATTATTTACACCGGTATTTTATTCTATTATGGCTGATTTAAAAGTTTGTTTCAACTCTTTTTGGATATTTTTTCCGACAAATAAAAATACGCCAGTTTTTCACTGGCGTATTAGGCAAAAGCTCTTTCAATCATGGATTTTGTTTTATCCTCGTTCATCTCTGTAGCCAGCACCAGTTCACTGATTAATATCTGCCTGGCGCTTTCCAACATTTTTCTTTCCCCCGAGGAAAGACCTTTTTCCTTGTCCCTGGTAATCAGATTCCTTACCACTTCGGCCACCTCGTAAACGTTGCCGCTTTTAATCTTTTCCAGGTTGGCCCGATAGCGTCTGTTCCAATTGGACGACATGCTTGTGCATTGTTCGCTCAGAATCCGGAAAACCCGCGATACCCCATCTCCGTCAATTACCTGGCGCAGACCCACATCTTTATAGTTAGTGACGGGTATCATAACTTTCATATCGCCAACCGGTAATCTAAGCACGTAATACTTTTTAGTCTCTCCGAGAACTTCTTTTTCCTCGATGGACTCGATAACCCCAGCACCGTGCATGGGATAAACAACCTTATCTCCGATATTGAACAATTCCCGGCCCTCCTTACTTAGTACAGAAATACTTTATCACAAAATCTATTCTCTGTCAAGAAATAGTATATTGTAGCATAGCGTATTGCACGTGTCAATAATATTTTTTAATATTGCCTAGTTTGACAGTCCAAGCAACAGGCCGTTATAATAACTGCATGAGCGAATATAACCAAGGAGTGAAACCGTTGCTAAAAGATATGGTGTATGACGAATTCCAAAACACGGTTTCTGAACTGCTGCTGTACAATCGCAGCATCCTCGATCTGCTGGCCAAATCACAAGAATCCAACGCCAGAATGAACCGGGCCGTAATTAAATCAGTAACCGGGTGCGGGTGCGTTAAAATTACCGCCCAAAAAAAGAAAATCCCTTCCGAGGTACCACTGGAAGAACTTAGAAAACTCCTGGAATCCCACCTTGAGGGCAAGCTGTGCGATAGCTGTCGCGACACAGTAGAACAGGAGATTGGGCACGCGCTTTTTTACCTGGCCGCCCTATGCAACTTACTGGACTTGAATATTTATGACATTTTGATTAAAGAGCAAAAATCGCTGCGAACTCTGGGGCTATTTAATATGGCTTGATTAGTAGGGTTATACTTATAGGTATTCGACATTAAAGTTTGTTTTCCTTTATTGCAAAATATAACTTTGAAGAGGTAAAGGGGTCAGGCCTGTCGTAACTTCCTAACTGCATTATCTTCATATAGCAATTTCGCAGTTAGGAAGTTACGACAGGCCTGACCCCCTTGTTTAAACGTGGCGTTCTTGGGCTAGCTGTTCACGGTAACGCTGGAGCCCTTCTTTGATGGACCGGGCCCGAACCTCTCCGATGCCTTCCACCGCGTCCAGTTCTTCTATGGTGGCACCAAGGATTTTACGGAACGTTGCGAATTCCTGGACCATATTTTCCACCACCTGCATGGGTAAACGCGGTATCTTTTGTAATACCCGGTATCCGCGGGAGGTAACGCCCTGGTCCAAGATACTGGCGCTACCCGGGTAACCCAGAGCCCGGGCAATCAGGGAGAGATCCAGCAGGTCCTCGGCAGGCCAACTGCTGAGCATAGCCATGATATTCTCGGGTGTCTTTTCCAGCCCCGGGGTACTGTAATCGTGGACCACCAACAGGGCTTCGTGGTCTACGTTAGCTACCAGTTCTTCCATTTGCATGGTAATTAGGCGGCCTTCTGTCCCCAGCTCACTTATGTAACGATCAATTTCCTTGACCACACGCAAGACCATTTCGGTGCGCTGGATAACTTTGGCCACATCGAATAGTGTCACTGCATCCTCAAATTCAAGGATCCCCAAATTAGCCATGACCCGGTCTAGAACACTGCGGTATTTTTCCAGTGTCTGCAGTGCCTGGTTGGCCTTGGTGAGGATTACCCCCAGATCTTTTAATACGTATTTTAGGCTGCCCTTATAGATGGTTATAACTCCCCGCCGTTGAGAGATTGATATCACCAGCGAATCGGTCTGCTTTGCCACCCGCTCCGCAGTGCGATGCCTAATGCCCGTTTCACTGGACGGGATGCTTAAGTTGGGAATCAGCTGGGTATTGGCAGCAATGATGCTTTTAATGTCTTTAGTGATAATAATAGCTCCGTCCATTTTCGCCAGTTCATACAGGTTAGCCGGCGTAAAAGCGGCATTAACTGCAAAACCACCTTCGGCAAGCTCCATTATATCCGGACCGTCGCCAATGACCAGTAATCCGCCGGTCTTGGCCCGCAAAATATTCTCCAGGCCATCCCGCAACGCTGTACCGGGTGCCACAATGCGTAGTACTATGAGCAACCTGTCTTCCACTTTGTCTCTCCTCCAAATATTGCCACTTAAAAACTAATTCATTACAGCGTATGTTGTAAAAGCCTTGAGCGTGTTCCGTGCGCTTTTAGACTCTCTTTATAGTATATGCTTAACCAAATAAAAGTTCAAACGCCTCGGCCAGTGTAGCCGCCTGCATAATTTGCAGCCCGGATTCGGCTGGGACGTCTTTCTGCCGGGGAATGATACAGCGCCCAAAACCTAGCCGGGCTGCCTCGCGCACCCGTTTTTCCACTGCCGACACCGGCCTTAGTTCGCCAGTTAGACCCAATTCACCCAGCACAACGGTATTGCCGTCAATAACCCGTTCCCGGAAGCTGGAGGCCAGGGCCACCGCGATACCAAGGTCTACGGCCGGTTCATCAATCCGTACCCCGCCCACAACGTTCACGTAGGCGTCACAGTTACCCAACATCAACCCCAGCCGTTTTTCCAGCACCGCCATAATCAGCGCGGTCCGATTGTGGTCCACCCCGGTGGTCATGCGCCGAGGCACCCCAAAGGATGTGGGGCTTACCAGGGCTTGCATCTCCACCAACAGCGGCCTGGTACCCTCCATAGTGGGTACCACCACCGAACCGGCGGCGTCCCGGTGCGCATAATCCATCAGGAAAAATGATGAAGGATTGGTTACTTCACGCAATCCGGTCCCCGACATTTCAAAGATACCGATTTCATTGGTAGAACCGAAGCGATTTTTAACACCGCGCAGGATCCGAAAGGACTGGTGCCTTTCACCCTCAAAATATAAGACCACGTCCACCATATGTTCCATCACCCGGGGACCGGCAATCATGCCTTCCTTGGTCACGTGCCCCACCACAAAAACCGAGATGGAACGCTCCTTGGCCAGACGCATTAGCCGCGCCGTGCATTCCCGCACCTGGCTGACGCTGCCCGGCGATGAACCCAAATCCGGGCCGTACATAGTCTGGATGGAATCCACCACCATGAGCAGCGGGTTAACTTTACCCACTTGTTTTTCTATAGCATCCAGATCAGTTTCAGCATACAGGTACAGTTCCGGCCTTACTGCCCCAAGCCTGTCCGCCCTAAGCCTGATTTGCCGGGTCGACTCCTCACCGGATACATATAGCACCCGGCTGCCGCCGGAACTGATGGTGCCGGCCACCTGCAACATCAGGGTGGATTTCCCAATCCCGGGATCGCCGCCCAAGAGCACCAGTGAGCCCGGCACCAGACCACCACCCAGCACCCGGTCCAACTCAGCCATGCCGGTAGACCGCCGCTCGTCATCTACCAGGGATACCTCGGTTACCGCAACGGGAGCCTCACCGCCAGCAGCGGCGGAGCGGCTTTCCCGCCCGGTTGGCAGCGTTTCTTCAACATAGGTGTTCCATTCTCCGCACCCGGCACACCGGCCCAGCCAGCGGGAGGTGAAATGCCCGCACGCGTTACAGTAAAAACCAGTTTTTTTGGCAGACATGGTAAACTCTCCCGTAATATTTGTTTTTCTATTATAGCATGGGTGGCAGGCTTTGGTGCCAGGTGTTGCAAGATGGATTTGTTGCAAATCATAGATGTGCAACAAATCCATCTTGCAACACCTGGCACCAAGCTCCATCACCTGGCACCAGAGTCTAGACTTTTTCTACTGTTAGGTCATCCTCGGCCTCGCGGTGAATGCGTACCCGGTCGCCGCGTTTGAAGGTGCCGCGCAGCATCTCCTCGGACAATCGATCTTCGATTTCTTTTTGGATGGCCCGACGCAGTGGTCTGGCGCCGTAGTCCTCGTCAAAACCCTCCCGGGCCAGGTATTCCATAGCGGGCTCGGTAACTTCAACTTTGATCTCCTGCTCGGCCAGCCGCTGGGCCACCTCGCGCACCATCAACCCGACGATGTCCTTGATGTGGTCCCGGGTCAGGGAGTGGAACACGATTGTCTCGTCAACCCGGTTGAGAAATTCGGGCCGGAAGGTGCGGCGCAGTTCGTCAGTGAGCTTTTTCTTCATCCCTGCGTAACCCGAATCCTGATTATCGTCAGTCCTGAATCCCAGCGTAGTGGCCCGTTTAATCATGCTCACGCCCACATTAGTGGTCATAATAATAACGGTGTTGCGGAAGTCCACGGTACGACCCTTGGCGTCGGTCAGGCGGCCGTCCTCCAGTACCTGTAGTAGTATGTTGAACACATCGGGGTGCGCTTTTTCAATCTCGTCCAGCAGCACCACGGAGTACGGCTTACGGCGCACCGCCTCGGTTAGTTGGCCGCCTTCATCGTAGCCCACGTAGCCCGGAGGTGCCCCCACCAGGCGGCTGACCGCGAATTTTTCCATGTATTCACTCATGTCCATGCGCACCATGGCGTCTTCATCGCCAAAGAGGGCCTCGGCCAGGGCTCGGGCCAGCTCGGTCTTGCCTACACCGGTGGGGCCCAGGAAGATAAAAGAGCCAATGGGCCGTTTGGGATCTTTAAGCCCGGCCCGGGCGCGGCGCATGGCCCGGGAAACCGCTTTAACAGCTTCATCCTGGCCAATTACCCGCTGGTGCAGAATTGACTCCATCCGCAGCAACCGCTCAGACTCTTCCTCAGCCAGCTGACGGACCGGGATGCCGGTCCAACTGCCCACAATTTGGGCGATATCTTCGGCGGTCACTTCAAGTTCGGCGCCGCCCTTCTGCTTCTGCCAGCTGCCGCGCATACTCTCCAGTTCGCCCCGCAATTTATTTTCCTCGTCCCTAAATTGGGCTGCCTTTTCAAACTCCTGGTTATTAACCGCAGATTCTTTTTCTTTATGCGCTTCCTCGATGCGCCCTTCAAGTTCTTTAACCTCGGGGGGCACGGTAAGCACCTGCAGCCGTACCCGGGAACCGGCTTCATCCATCAGGTCGATGGCTTTGTCCGGCAGGAACCGGTCTGCTATATAGCGGTCACCCAGCCGGGCGGCAGCCTCCAGCGCTTCATCGGTGATCCGTACTCGGTGATGGGCTTCGTACCGGTCCCGCAGCCCTTTTAAGATCTCCACTGTTTCATCTACGGTGGGTTCATCCACTGTGATGGGCTGAAAGCGCCGTTCCAGGGCGGAATCCCGTTCGATGTACTTGCGGTATTCGTCCAGGGTAGTGGCGCCAATGCACTGCAGTTCCCCCCTGGCCAGAGCAGGCTTTAAAATGTTGGCAGCATCGATGGCCCCCTCGGCGGCACCGGCCCCGATTATGGTATGCAGTTCATCAATAAATACAATAATGTTTTTTTCCCGAATGATTTCTTCGACTACTTTTTTCAGCCGATCCTCAAACTCGCCCCGGTACTTGGTACCGGCCACCAATGAAGCCAGATCCAGGGTCACCAGCCGCTTGTCGGTTAACATCTCGGGCACACCGCCGGAGGTGATGCGCTGGGCCAAGCCTTCTACAATAGCGGTTTTGCCTACGCCGGGGTCGCCGATGAGTACCGGGTTGTTCTTAGTGCGGCGGCTCAGGATCTGCACCACCCGCTCAATTTCCTTTTCACGACCCACCACCGGGTCCAAGCCATCTTCCCTGGCCATGGCAGTAAGATCACGGCCAAACTGGTCCAGGGCCACAGTGTTACCGGCGCCGCAGGTGCCGTTGGGACAACCCTGCTGGGACTGCTGCCCTTGGGAAGCGCCGCCGCTGCCGCTCAGGAGCTGGGTGACCAAATTAATCATTTTATCGTGGTCCACACCAAAAGCGGCCATAATCTGGGCGGCCATACCTTCGCCTTCCCTAATCAGGCCTAAAAGGATGTGTTCGGTACCCACATAGCTGTTACCCATCCGACGAGCTTCCTCTACCGATAGCTCGATTACTTTTTTGACCCGGGCCGTCGGCACTATTTCTTTAACCTCGTTTTCCCCCCGGCCGGTGGTTTGTTCAACTATTTCGCGCACCTGATCCGCTCCGATGCCAAGTCCGGCCAATGCTTTGGCCGCCAGACCTTCGCCTTCCCTAATCAGCCCCAGCAGAACATGCTCGGTACCAAGGTAAGGGTGCTTTAATCCGCCTGCTTCTTCTCTGGACAGCATAAAAACTTTCTGGGCTCCTTGCGTAAATTTTCCGTTCATTTATTTCACCCCCTGGTTTAAACTTTTTCTAATTAAATCGGCCCGCAGCACATCCCGCTGCAGAGGAGTAAGCTCGCGCTGCTTTTCTTGGAGTAAAAATGCGGGCCTGGTCATAATCATCAATTCAATAAGCTGGCCTGGCTGGGTACCTTCTGTCAAACCAAGATCAAGACCCATTTTAAGGTCGGATAACCGGCGCATACTCTCTTCAGAGGAGATAATCCGGGCGTGTTTCAGAATCCCATAAGAACGTCCTACCCGATCTTGCAGCTGTTCCCGCCGCTCACGCAGCAGCACCTTACGCGCCATACGCTCCTGAAGCATCAGCTGCCCGGCCACGGAAACCAGACTATTGATTACTTCTTGCTCGGAATGCCCCATGGTAACCTGGTTGGAAACCTGGAACAGGTTGCCCAAGGCCTCGGTGCCCTCACCATAAAGGCCGCGGACGGCGAAACCAAGCTTGGACATACTGGCGAAGATTCCTCTAACCTGGTCTAACAGTACCAGGCCGGGTAAGTGCAGCATTACTGATGCTCGCAGTCCGGTACCAGCGTTGGTGGGGCAGGCGGTCAGGTAGCCGTATTTCTCTGAAAAAGCAAAGTCAACGGTGTTTTCCAATCCGTCGTCCACCCGGTCCACCAATTCCCAGGCTTTTTTCAGCTGCAGCCCCGGCAGCAAGCACTGGATCCGCAGGTGGTCCTCCTCATTAATCATCACGCTAAGCACCTCATCCTCCCGTAGGGCCACCGCCTTCTTTTCGTGTTTCTGCAGCAGGTCGGGGCTGATTAGGTGCTTCTCTACTAGTATCTGCCTCTCCACCGGGCTCAATTCAACCATGCGGGTAACTTCAAATTTACCCGCCTTTTCTAACATGAATTCACTTTCCAGCACGGGCTGGACGGTATTAATGATCTCCCCGGCCTTTTCCTGGTCCAACAGGTGCGGGAAGGGGTACCCTTTTAAGTTGCGGGCTATTCTAACCCGGCAGCTAATGGCAATATCCCCATCCAACCCGTCGGACTCCATCCAGGCGCTGTAAGCATTGCTGACTGTCTCTTTGATACCCACGGGCACCCCTCCTACAATTCCTGTTCCAGCTGTTTAATTTGGTCACGCAGTTTGGCCGCTTTCTCGAATTCTTCGGCGGTCACCGCGTCACGCAATTGGCCGCGCAGTGCTTCGATTTGTTTAACAGACCGGATGTGGCCACCGGTACGTGCCGGCACCTTGCCGGTATGATTACATGAACCGTGTATTCTTTTCATTAACGGGTCCAGGCGGTCGCCGAAATGCTGGTAACAATCACCGCAGCCCAACAACCCTTTTTGGGCCAGCAGGCTTTCGGGCATGTTGCAAACCTGGCATTTGACATCTTCCCGGGCCTGGGGCGTAAACTGCTGCGCTCCGGGCATTTGATTCCAAAAACCGGCCAGGAAATTGTGCAGGTTCATTTGCGGTAGAAAACCAAGCCCTTCGGCCTGCACCTGCCCGGCACAGATTTCGCAAAGGTTCATCTTCCTTTGTTTGTTGTTAATCACTTCAGTATAGTGTACGGTGGCCGGTCTTTCCTGGCACCTTTCACAAAGCATATCTAATCACACTCCGGATGATTATTTATTTTGGTTCTTGAACAGAGTTATCAGCACGGATTTTATTATATTGGCCCGTAGCTGATTCCGGGCCGGCTGTCCAATGCGCAGCACATTGCGAATGATTACGGAATTAATCAGGGCCGCCTCCCGGCGGGTAATTAGGCCTTCTTCCAACAGCCGCGCTAGTATTGCTACGGCGCCCCGCTCGGAAATGCTGTCGCCCACCAGGTCGACTATCTCGGCAATTAGATCAATTTCCCCGGTGTTAAGGGGTACCTTTTCTATGCGCACATAGCCCCCGCCACCCCGGCGGCTTTCCACTGTGTAACCCCTGGCAATAGTAAACCTGGTGGTAAGCACATAATTAATCTGGGAAGGCGCGCAGTTAAATTTTTCGGCCAGTTCGTTGCGCTGTATTTCAATTAACTTTTTACCGCTCTCACTCATTAAACTATTTAAATAGCTCTCAATAAGGCTGGCCAAACTAGCCATTTTTAGTCAGCACCCCCTCACTTTAGCTTAAGCCTCATTAGACTTTGACTTTGACTAACTTTTACGTACAGTATAACACTTTTGACTTCAATTCATAAAACGTCAGTTTTAATCATTTATCCTATAATATCTCCATCCCAGGCTTTATTGCTCATTATTTTTTGTTTTTTTGTGCATTCCAAAAAAAAAGGGGACAGGCTACTTTTTTCAAAAATCGAAAAAAGTAGCCTGTCCCCTTTTTTTTGGCTCCCCGAGCTGGATTCGAACCAGCAACCCTCCGGTTAACAGCCGGATGCGGTGACCCCCTGCTTGCAAGGCAGGTGCTCTCCCAACTGAGCTACACCCCCGTATCTGCAAAAACGATAGCTGTGGAACCAAGGCGGTAACGCGTATCCTCACGCCCCGAGTTCTAATGTTACCATAAGGTTTTTCAATTGTCAATATGCTGTTTGGTGCCAAGCTTTGGTGCCAGGTGTTGCAAGTTGGGTTTGTTGCAAATCAAAGATTTGCAACAAACCCAACTTGCAACACCTGGCACCACGCACCTATCTGGGTTTCAACAGTGGAAACAGGATCACGTCTCGGATGGATGGGGAATCGGTAAGCAGCATCACCAGCCGATCAATGCCGATGCCCATCCCGCCGGCGGGAGGCATGCCGTATTCCAGGGCGTTGATATAATCCTCGTCCATCATGTGCGCCTCATCATCCCCGGCGCGTCTTTTCTCCAGCTGATTCACAAATCTTTCCCGTTGATCCAGGGGATCGTTCAGTTCGGAAAAGGCATTGGCCATTTCCCGGCCGCAGATGAACAATTCAAACCGGTAAGTCAGGTCGGGCCGGTCCTCTCTTTTTTTGGCCAGGGGGGAAATATCAACCGGGTAATCGAAAATAAAAGTAGGCTGGATTAGTTTGGGCTCCACCAGCTCCTCAAACACTTTATTCAGTACAGAACCCCAGGACTCATCACGGTCCACTTCCAGGTGCAAGTGACGCACGGCCTCATAGGCCTCAGCGCCGGTCTGCAGCGAGGCAAAATCCACCCCGCTGTGCTGTTTTACCGCTTCCAGCATGGGTATCCGGGCCCAGGGCTTGTCCAGCTTAATTTCCTGTTCACCATAACGCAGCTCCAGTGTGCTCAGCACTTGCCGGGCTACGTTGGTAATTAAATCCTCAGCGAGGTCCATCATATCGGTGTAATCGGCGTAAGCCTGATATAGCTCCAGCATGGTGAATTCCGGGTTGTGCCTGGTGCTGATGCCCTCGTTACGGAAGCTGCGGTTAATTTCATAAACCTTTTCAAAACCGCCTACCAGCAGCCGTTTGAGGTACAATTCCGGCGCAATGCGCAGGAACAAATTCATATCCAGGGTATTATGGTGTGTGGTAAAGGGCTTGGCAGTGGCCCCCCCGGCAATGGGGTGCATCATGGGGGTTTCAACCTCCAAAAAACCTCGCTGCTCCATATAGCTGCGGATGGCATGGATGATCCGACTGCGCTTGACAAAGGTATCTTTGACCTGGGGATTGACAATTAGGTCCACGTAACGTTGGCGATAGCGTAGTTCCACATCACGCAGGCCGTGCCATTTTTCGGGCAGCGGGCGCAGGGACTTGCTTAACAGCTGCAAGACTTGCACCGCCACGGTGACTTCCCCGGTACGGGTTTTAAACACTTTACCGGTAACCCCGACGATATCGCCAATATCCAGTTTGGTGAACAGCTCGTAGGCCTCTTCGCCCACATCGTTCAGGCGCGCATAAATTTGGATTAGTCCGGTGGCATCCTGGATGTTGGCAAATGCCGCCTTGCCGTGCCCCCGCTTGGCCATAATCCGGCCGGCCAGGGATACTTCCTGCCCTTCAAAAGCATCGAAATCTCCTGTTACCAGGGCGGCATTGTGGTTAAACTCGTACTTACTGCCGTACGGTTCAATACCCTGCTCCCTAAATTCGGCCAGTTTTTCCCGCCGAATCTGCATTAATTCATTAAGGTCTTCAGTTTCCTGACCGGTTGCGGGATGGTCTTTTTTTTCCTGGGACATTGTCCACTACCTCCACTTGATTCAAAAGCTGCTTGTATTACATGTTATAAGGGTAAAAACTGTAGAATTAATAGTTGTAAAATAATTCATGAAATAATTTTTAGCATACTTACCTAACCATTACTTACGCCCTAAGTAGCTATGAATTCGGGGCTATGACGTGGCAAGCGCCTGCGGCGCATGCCCTGATTAACACGTGCAGCTTTAACGCAAAGCAACAAAGGTTTGAATCTGTACAAGCTAATACTTGCTTTTGCGTTGCTGCACGATTCAACGCAATCAGGTGCACCGCTCTCTCCGGATACCACCGGACCGCCTCCATACGTTTGTTTTTATCTACACTGCTAGTGTCGCGTTTTTGCGGCCTGCTGGTCTACCTGATTATATCAACAATCTGGTATTTCAACGCGCCGGCCGGTACTATTACCTCAACAATTTCGTCTTTGGGGCAGCCAAGTATGGCCTTGCCCACTGGCGACTCGTTGGAAATCTTGCTGTTGCCCGGGTCAGCCTCGGCAGAACCCACGATGGTACACTCAAACTCCTCGCCAAATTCCAGGTCCCGTATTAGCACCCGGGAACCAATAGAAACAACCTCGGTGCCGAGGTTTTCATCATCAATGATTTTGGCGTTTCGCAGCATTTTCTCCAGGGTTAAAATCCGTCCTTCGATGAACGCCTGCTCATTCTTGGCGTCCTCATACTCGGAGTTTTCACTAATATCGCCGAATTCAATAGCCTGCTTAATCCGCATCGCCACTTCCCGCCGTTTGACGGATTTAAGCTGTTCCAGTTCTTCCTCCAGGTTTTTCAAGCCCTCTATGGTAAGAATGACTTCCTTGTTATTACTCATTCATTCCGTCTCCTTAATCTAATTTTGCAGAATAATTCACTGAACAATATATGATGAGCCGTGCAAATTATTCAGACTAAAAACTGGCCCGCGAAAGACGTGATAAGCATAAGATTATTAAAAGCACTGCAAAACAAGCTGTTTTGCAGTGCCCTGCCGCACGGCTATTTTTCCATAATATTATATGAGGGCTATAGGCTTCTGTCAAGGTATGTTAAAGGTACGTTCAGACTTTAGTTTGATTATTTTACCGCTTCCAGATTTAAACCAACCCGGGCTCGTTCGCGTATTTGTTCAATTTCTGTGGCGCTGACTGCTCTTTCAAAACTTCGAAACCCGGCTATTTTAAAATTGTGTTTTTTAGCTATGGCAGTTATTTCCTCTACCTGCTGCAGCGTAAGGTCGCGCCCCAGGGTAAAATTATCATATCGACCATCCATAGACAGCATCATGGTTTCCGCCATGCAGGCGTAAGACATACCGGGTGGAAAACCAAAATTAAAATTAAAATTAACCTTGCCGGGCACCTGTACCACACCGCCTTCGATGACTAACACGTCCTTACGCTGTTCGGCCACCTGCTTGGATACATTACGAGGACGGCTGACGTCGCACACCACGGTACCAGGCCTTAAATCCTCAGGTCCAATGATGGTATCTACAGCGCTGGTCACGGTAATCACGATTTGGGCACTTTTTAGAGCGTGTTTAATATCCGAAGTAATCCGAGCCGCTACGCCGGTGTCGTAGGTTATCCGGCGGGCCAGCTCCTCAAGACGGTTTTTATCACGGGCCACCAGGGTAAGTGAACGTACATCTTTGGCTAGCATCCGGGCGCACACCCGGCCGATAGAACCGGTTGCTCCCACCACGACGGCGTGGCTTTTTTTCAAGTCGTGCCCCATCAGGCGGGCCGCTTCCTTGGCTCCCTCCAGTGCCGTAGCCACCGTATAGCTGTTCCCTGTGGTCACCGCAATATCCAGGTTTTTGGCGATGGTAATGCCGGCATCAGCCACCACCGAGGTAAAAGCCCCCAGGCCCACGATTTTAGCGCCCAGTTTTTGGGCCAATCGACCGGCCTTAATAATTTTTTTCAGCACGTATTCCTCGGGCAATTCAACCATCAGCCGGGCCGTAAGCGGGCAGGCTACAAACCAGCCCTCGGTCCGGGCATGCTCGGAATAGATACCGGTAATTTTTGAGACTTTAATAGGCGGAACCAGCTTGAATAGGTTTTCCTGTATACGCGGCGGCAGTTTGCCCACCAGACCGAATTTTCTTGAGAAGTCGCTAATATCCAGGGGGTGGATGATAAAAGCAAAGGTGTTCATACATTGTTTCCTCCTTGTTTCGTCCCTAACTAGCTCCTACCCGGAAAATAAACATGGGTTTTGTCATCCTGAGCTTTAGATTCCTCACTGCGTTCGGAATGACAATCCAAGCAGACATATCCCTATTCCAAAAGGAAACTAACTATCGGCCTTGACAGCCCGGATGACTGTCAGCATTTCAGCCGGGTCTACATATTTATCTTCCCGGATGGGGGATTCACCTATTTCCAACCCCACCACTTCTTTATCTAAGGCGGCCCTGATAATTTTTATCCGTTTATCCGAACCGATTACCACTATCTGGTCAAAAGAATGCGCCCGGGCAGTTAATTCCATGATAAAATCAAAAAGCTCGATGCCGCTTTTTTGACGTACGAACTCCCAGCGTTCGGATTCGCTCATCAGCAGGGTGAAATCCACGCCCTCTTGTTCCAGCAAGTCGAATATTTCTTTCCGGTTGGCAATGGGAAAACCAATTACGGCCACGCTTTTACCCTTGCGCACTTCACCCAGGTTTTCCATACGGGATACCAAAGTACGATCCACACCCAAGCGCGCGGCCACCTCGGTTTGGGAAAGCCCCGACGACCTCATCTGCAATATTTCATTGATCACGAAGTCTATCTTGTGTCTACTTACTACCTTATCGCCGATGCGTATCAGGTCCAAGTTAAGATATCCTCCTTATAAAAGCAATGACTGTGCACAATTCTGTGAACAGTCATATTGTAACAGTGCTGAATATGGAATGTCAAAATTTTTCTAGAAAAACTTAATTCATCCACATGATCATATTGGGTTCAGGCCTGTCCTTAACGGATGTCTTTAGTATTATTATTGGCTTCATTTAGCAACAACCAAAATTCCCGGGTAAAGAACTCCCTGCTGCAACCCTGGTTAATGCGCCCCCGTAGGTAGGCCGCCCCCCGCAGGCCCCGGGTGTACCAGGCCAGGTGCTTGCGCATTTCCCGATTGGCGATATGCTCGCCCTTGCTTTGGGCCATCAGTTCATAGTGCCGGGCAGCGGTTTCGCGACGCATTGTCGGCGTAGGGCCGGGCAGGATTTCCCCCGTGGCCAAGTAATGTAAAGTGCGGCTAAATATCCAGGGGTTGCCCATGGCCGCCCGGCCAATCATCACCCCCAAGCAACCGGTTTCGTGCATCATCCGGGCGGCCTCCTCGGGGCTGTTTACATCTCCGTTGCCGATTACCGGTACATCCAACGCTTCCCGCACTTGCCTGATGATGTCCCAGTCAGCCTCACCGCTGTAAAACTGAGACCTGGTGCGTCCGTGCACAGTCACCGCGGTCGCCCCGGCCCGCACCATCTGGCGGGCAAAATCGACAGCGTTCACTGAATGCTCATCCCAGCCTTTGCGTATCTTAACCGTTACAGGACATTTAACCCTTTCTACCACCGCTGCCACAATTGATGCCGCCAGGGACGGGTTTCTCATCAACGCGGCGCCCTCGCCATTTTTGACTATTTTGGGCGTAGGACAACCCATATTAATATCAATAATGTCAGCACCCCGGCCGGCAACTATTTCCGCCGCCCGGGTCATATGTTCCACGTTGCTGCCAAACAACTGCGTGCTGATGGGACCTTGTTCGCCATGGCAGTCCAGTAAAATATTTGTTTTGGGGTTGCCATAAATAAGCGCCTGGTCGCTAATCATTTCTGTGCAAACCAAGCCGCAGCCGTGCTCCCGGGCCAGAATCCGGAAAGCCCGGTCAGTAACCCCGGCCATAGGCGCCGCCACCACCGGGTTCTCTATTTTGACACTACCAATATTGAACATCTAAACACCTACTCTTAAAGGAGTCAGAATTCAGGAGTCAGAATTCAGAATGCACAGGCATAGACTGCCGGTTTTTTCCCTCATTCTGACTCCTGACTCCTGTCTCCTAAGTAGTTACATTCTAGCTATTACGCTCGTAAATTAACAACAACCCGGTCAGGGTAAGATACTTGTCCACTTTATCAATGGCCGTGGCTTCCTTGGCAATAAGTTCGGCCAGCCCGCCAGTGGCCAGCACCAGGGGTTTACCTTCCAATTCCCGCTTCATCCGCTCCACTATACCGTTCACCTGGCCGGCAAAGCCGTATATGAAACCGGACTGCATACTGTTAACGGTGTTTTTGCCAATCACCGTCGGGGGTTTAATCAGTTCCACCCGGGGCAGTTTGGCCGCCCGGGCAAAAAGGGCTTCCGTGGATATGCCAATGCCGGGGGCAATGGCCCCGCCCAGGTATTCACCCCGGACCGAGATGGCGCAAAAGGTGGTGGCAGTGCCAAAGTCCACAATTATAAGCGGGCCGCCGTACTGTTCATACCCGGACACGGCGTTGACAATGCGGTCGGCCCCCACTTCCCGCGGGTTTTCGTATTTAATGGGTATGCCGGTTTTAACACCTGGCCCGATAAACAACGGGTTTAAGTTAAAATACCTTTGACAGGTTCTCTCCAGAGTAGGATTGATGGGCGGAACCACCGACGATAATACCACTGCGCTGATATCAGTCATGGACAGACCGGATGAATTGAACAGGTCCCTGAGCAGGATACCATATTCGTCATCGGTGCGGTGCGTGGCAGTAGACAGGCGCCAGTTCTGAATCAGCTCTCTGTCCCGGAAAACGCCCAGTACAATATTAGTGTTTCCTACGTCAAAAACCAGTATCACAGCAATTCTCCTCTTTACATTAAAATATAATCATTAGACTCCGGCATCATGTGCGCTACGACAATTTTATCAAAACCATCCGGCACTATGCAATAAATCATTTTTGGAGGCACACTTTCTTATATTGCGGAAGGTTTCCGGAAACCTTCCGGATACTTTCGAGACATTCTAAATTCGAATACCTGAATAGTAACAAATGTTATATAATATCCTCAGCATTCAACAGGCGGTGGAACAATATGTGGAAAGAGTCTAATTGGGCAGGCTGGCGCGTGGTAGCCAAGCTGGATCCTGACAAGTATATCGATGCGGAAACTATGCTCAGGGTCGCCGGCGCCGGGTTTGACGCTATCATGGTAGGTGGAACTCAGGGTATCACCCGGGAAAAAACTTTAAAACTACTGGGCTTAATTATGCAAAGCGGTTTTAAAGGACCTGTGGTACAAGAAGTGACTATAGCCGAAGTGGTGGCACAGGGCAATGTGCAGGCTTATTTCCTGCCGCTGGTGCTAAACGCCGGTGATATTATGTGGTTGTCCGGCATGCACCACCAGGCCATCATGCGATACGGCGACCGGATCCCCTGGAACATAACCCTGGCGGAAGGTTACGTGATCTGCAATTCCCACTCAGCTGCTGGTAGGCTTACCGAAACAAGACCGGTAAGCGTGCCGCATGCCCGGGCATACTGCGACCTGGCCGAAAATATACTGGGCCTGCCGCTGCTGTACCTGGAATACAGCGGTATCTTCGGAGATCCCGGACTGGTGGAAACTGTGGCTCGGCAGAGAAAAAAAATTCACCTGTTTTACGGAGGCGGAATAAATTCCGCCGACCGGGCCCGCATCATGGCTGCACTGGTAGACACCATCGTTGTAGGGAACGTTATTTACGAAAATCCTGCGTCTGTGGAAGATATAGTTAAGGCGGCCAAATCTGCTTAAACCCGACAACCGAACTAGTTTCCCCTGAAAAAGTCTGGTGCGGGGTTAGGTGCTTTTTGAGGGGGAATTAACTAGGGAAATCGGCCTTTTTAGGGACGTCTGAGGCTTTGACTAGGATATATATCTTGTGTTATAGTAAGATAATTCCAGGGTCAAGGTTGCGCATTTTTTCTCTCTGAGAAATTATCCAAAGAGTAAAAAATCGTTTTACCAGTGCCAATGGATCCAAAAACTCAGGGAGGTTATCAAATGTATCAAGACCGTAATCTGACATGTCGCGACTGCGGGGAAGAGTTTGTATTTACTGTATCGGAACAGGAGTTTTTTGCGGAGAAAGGGTTTCATAACGATCCCAGCCGTTGTAATCCGTGCCGGGCGGCCCGTAAGAACCGGAACAACAGGCCCAACAATAATAGCGGCGGCGGGTATCAACAAAATCGCCAAATGCATCCTGCGGTATGCTCAAATTGCGGTAAAGAGACCGAAGTCCCTTTCAAACCCAGCGGAGAAAGACCGGTATATTGCAGAGATTGCTTCCGGCGTGTTTCCAGCTACTAAATTAGAGGATAAAGGTTACTTGCTGGTGCAATAGACAGGGGCGGATTAACCGCCCCTTTAGCTTTGCTATAAATTTAAAACATTTCATGTCTTCCCTTTACTTTGTAATCCCTTTTGTTGTGAACAACACTTTTCATCAACAATTGTGCACCACAGGGAAACTGTCATCTGAGCGTTAGCGAAGGATCTAGATTCTTCGCTAACGCTCAGAATTACTATGCGTGCCCGCACCACAATAAACGAATACAATCTACCTTCGTCCAGATTAAGCTTGTCATCCTGAGCGTAGCGAAGGATCTAGTCTTTAAGATTCTTCGCTGCGCTCAGAATGACAGATTCGTTGTATTCATAGCAATGACATGCCTGTACCACTTACTGAGTTAACGGTATAATCAATAAACATTTTTATCCTACATTCCCCGCCCTACCGCTGTCTGCTGGGTTGGGGCAGCCGTACACTGACCGCCTTAACCAACACCCCGGCAGCCAGCGCTTTAAGCAAATCAAATCCGATGAACGGTACAAACCCGATCATTAATGCACCGGGGATGTCTATTGCTTTGCCCATGTAGAAATTAATTATGGCATACAAGTAGGGCATCCCGACGACGTAGATGATCACCACCCCGGTCAGCATAGCTGCTGCCAGGCGTACCGGACTTGCATCACGTTCTTGCAAAATTAAACCGACCACATAAGCCGCCACAATGAAGCCAATTAAGAACCCAAATGTAGGAGATAAGACATAAGCCGGGCCGCCAAAGGGAGGTTTTTCAAAAACTGGAATACCTACCAGGCCCATGATCACGTAAATGCCCATGCTCAACGCTCCCAACCTGGCGCCAAGCAAGCCGCCGGCCAGCAGCACCACAAAGGGCAGCAGACTGAAAGGAACGATCATCCCGCCAAAAAACCGAAATAGCAGGGCCGCCGTTACGGCCAATGCAGCAAACAGCGCCACCAGTACCATATCCCGGGGGGTCAATTTACTCAATTTTAAAACACTCCTTTTACCCCCGCAGGGGTGAGTATGAACCATTACAGGTAATATATAATCAGCAGCATTGATAACCTTACATATAATTTACATATAATTTAAGCAAGTTGAAACTAATTTAAATGTAACACCAAACACCAATGGTCAACCTATAACATTTATTTGGTTAACAATAAGGGCATATTAATCGGTTCATTTCTTCCGCAGAGTCACCTCCCCGGCCAGCAGGCGCTCGATACTGCCGTCTTCGGTTTTTACAAGCAGCGCACCTGTTTGGTCAACGTCGATGGCGTGACCGGTGTAACTTTCCCGGATGGTGTGCACGGTCACCGGACAGTCCAGGGTCACACAAAGTTCACGCCACTTGCTCAGTATCGGGGCAAACCCCTCGTCAAGCCAAAGGCGATACCAGTCTTCAAAAGATTTAAGCAAGGCTCTTAAAAGGGGCACCCGAGGGATATGCCGGCCGGATTCAGCCTGCAGCGAAGTGGCAATGTTGCTGATTTCAGGCGGAAATTCGCTCCGGGGGACGTTCACATTCAGGCCCATCCCGACCACCATGAAATTAACCCGGTCCATTTCGGCATTAAGTTCCACCAGGATGCCGCAAAGCTTTTTGCCGTGCACCAAAATATCATTGGGCCACTTGATATCTGCTTCCACCCCGGTGTGTTCACGTATGGTCTCGGCCACGGCCACCGCCGCCACCATGGTAACCTGGGGTGTTTGGGCCGGATTCACCGGCGGGCGCAGTACTATTGTAAACCACAGCCCTTTTCCCCGTGGAGAAAACCAGGGCCGGCCCATTCGTCCTTTACCTCCGGTTTGCGATTCGGTGACCACCACCGTGCCTTCCGGACAGCCTGCCCGGGCCAGTTTCCTGGCTGCATCATTGGTGGAAGGCAGTTCGGGTAGATATTCGATCCGCTGGCCCATAACCACCGTGAGCAACCCGGCGGCAATTTCACCAGGCAGGGGGATATCGGGCGCTTGCAGCAGACGGTAGCCCAGGTTTGACCTGGCTTCGATATGGTACCCGTCTTCCCGCAGAGAACGAATGTGTTTCCAGACCGCAGTGCGGGATACGCCCATTTCACGGCAGAGAGTTTCACCCGAGGCCCAGTCTCCGGTTTGTTTTAAAATTTCTAAAATCCTGTTTTTCATACTATTGCTCCGCAACCTAAATTTACATAACTATTGCCTTTAAACACATTATAATTCTTCACTTCGTTTAAATTAAGCTTGTCATCCTGAGCGCAGCGAAGGATCTGGTTTTAAGATTCTTCGCTGCGCTCAGAATTGCAACGCGTACCCGCACCACGATAAATGAATACAACTTGCTGGCTGTATTCATAACAATGACTATTTTAGCGTCCCGGGAAAAAGGCCAATTGTAGGGAACTCCCCCTGTGGCGTTCCGTCCACAGGGCAGCGATGTCGTTGGAACGGAACGGAACGGCACAGGGGTCGTTCCCTACGACCCTGCCACGGCGGAGATAATACAAACCTTGGAGATAAACGGATAAAACATCGGTTACCAGTTATATTCATAGTAATGACAGGCTTAAAGGCAAGGTTCTGCACTTCGTTGTATTCATAGCAACAGGCTTAAGGCAAAGTTCCTCACTTCTTTTATTTACAGCAATGACACAACGCTGTACCACTTACTGAGTTAACGGTATAACCATGATTGTAATTATTAACGAGCTTATTGTCAACCTTAAAAAATAAATTTGGTTTACGTTTCCGTAACGCCCGGCATGGCTTTTAGCCGGCCCAAGTCCAGACTGATATCCAGTGCAGGTGCAGAGTGGGTTAGTGCTCCCATGGAAATCACGTCGACACCGGCGGCGGCAACCGCCACCAGGGTGCCGGCAGTAATGCCTCCTGAAGCCTCCACTAGCGCCTGGCCCTGGACCAGTTTTACCGCCCGGGCCATGGTTTGGGGATCCATGTTGTCCAGCATAATAATGTCCGCTCCCGCTTCCAAGGCTTCAGTTACACCGGCCAGGTCCTCTGCTTCCACTTCAATTTTAACGGTGTGGGGGACGGCCATCCGGGCCTGCTCCACCGCCCGACTGATGCTGCCGGCTGCTTGGATGTGGTTGTCCTTAATTAACACCGCGTCAAAAAGGCCCAACCGGTGATTATGACCACCACCCACCTGAACGGCGTACTTTTCCAAGACTCGCAGACCGGGGGTGGTTTTGCGGGTGTCCACCACCCGTACCGGGTAATTTCCAACCAACTGCACCAGCCGGCTGGTCAGCGTGGCCACCCCGGAAAGGCGCTGCAGGAAATTGAGGGCTAGCCTTTCACCGGTGAGGATAGTCCTGGCCCGACCTTCAAGCCTGGCCAGCACGGTACCGGCGGTTACTGCCGCCCCCTCATCCACCAGGAGGGTAAACTCCAGTGCGGGATCCAGCCGCAGGAAAACCGCCCGGGCTACGGGCAGGCCGGCCACCACTCCGTCCTGCTTGGCCTTGATAAAGGCAGTGGTTTTTAGCTCTGGTGGAACCACGCTGTTGGTAGTGATGTCCCCCGGTCCGATGTCCTCTTCCAGGCATCGGTCGATTAACTGGTTTAAGGAATGCAGGTTAATATTCATCTAATATTGCTCACAACCTTTTGGAAAGGTATTCTGAATTCAGGAGTCAGAACTCAAGATCCTTCGCTAACGCTCAGGATGACAACCTAAGAGCTGTTGAATTGCCGTCCTGAGGTGGATTGTCATCCTAAATGTGGATTGTAATTCTGAGCGTAGATTGTCATTCTGAACAAAGTGAAGAATCTTTCTTTAAGACCTTCACTATGCTCTGAATAACACTATAAAACAGTTTTTGGCAGCCATGGTTGTAGGAGCACCTGCAAGAGGAGCCCCTACGTCTACTATGTAATAGATTAGCCGGGGCTCTCCCGGCTAATCTATTTGCGTAGAATAATGTGCTTTAGCCAGCTTTCCCGCTGGCGGGGGTAATCATCGCGAAAATGACCGCCCCTGCTCTCGGTGCGCATCAGGGCGGTTTCGGCCACCAACCGGGATACCAGCAGCCGGTTGCGCAGCTCGGCTCCCTGGATGGCTCTTGCAGCGGTGCTTTCAAGGCAGGTCAGGCCATCCATGTAATCCAATATCCGCTCCAGTCCCTGGCGATCCCGAGCCGGTCCCACGTACATACTCATCAACCGCCGCAGTTCTTCACGAACCTCATTGTGGCTTACTGTATCCCCCGGAGCGGGCATCTTCGAAGCAAAGTCAACCCGGGCGGGCATGGGCTCACGCCATAGCCCGGCGGTGCGCTCGGCGATGCGTCCACCGTATACCAACCCATCCAGCAGCGAGTTACTGGCCAGCCGGTTGGCCCCGTGGACCCCTTGGCAGGCCACTTCACCGCAGGCATACAGCCTCTCTATGTTTGTTTCCCCAAAATAGTTGGTTTTAACCCCGCCCATCATATAATGGGCCGCCGGGGCCACCGGAATCATATCTTGAGTGATATCCAGCCCGTGCTCCAGGCAGGTGCGGTGGATATTGGGAAAACGGCGCAGCACCAGCTCCCCGTCCAGGTGCCGGAGGTCCAGGTACACTGCACCTTGCCGCTCCCGGCGCATTTCTTCCAGAATAGCCCGCACCACTACATCCCGGGGCGCCAGTTCAGCCAACTCATGATATCCGGGCATAAACCGGTCACCGCTGCGGTTGCGCAGATAAGCCCCTTCGCCCCGCACCGCCTCGCTAATTAGAAACCGGGGTGCGCCAGGCAGATTAAACACCGTGGGGTGGAATTGGATGAACTCCATGTCCATCACCTCGGCTCCGGCCCGGTAGGCCATAGCAATACCGTCACCGGTGGCTACATCGGGGTTGGTACTGTGGTCAAACAGCTGACCCAGGCCCCCGGTGGAAAGGATTACCGCCCGACTACGAAAAACCTTTAGACGGTCACCCTGCTCGTCATAAGCCAGTACGCCGTGACAGACATTGTCTCTTACTAGCAAATCTACGGCAAAGTGCCGCTCCAACACCTCAATATTTTTTTCGATCAGCGCCTGCTGGTTCAGCACCCGCTGTATTTCCGCTCCAGTGGCATCACCGCAGGCGTGCAGAATACGGCGACAGCTGTGAGCCCCTTCCATGGTCAGGGCCAAGCGCCCACCTTCAAAATCAAAACGTGCTCCCATATCCATCAACTGCAATACCCGGCGGGGCCCTTCATGCACCAGAATGCGCACGGCTTCCCAGTCGCACAACCCGGCCCCGGCCAGCAGGGTATCCCGATAGTGCAGTTCCGGTGAATCGGACGCGTCCATAGCGGCGGCAATGCCGCCCTGGGCTTTGTCGGTATTGCTGTCTTGGGTGGTCCGTTTGGTGATCACCGTTACCGCCGCTCCCAGCCGGGCAGCCAGCAGGGCGGTGAAAAACCCGGCGATGCCGCTGCCCAGCACGACGATATCGGACTGATGATCGGTCAGATCCCGGGTATTAAAGTTCATTATTAAATGGTTGCCCACGGGCAAACCCTCCGTTACTGTACGGCCAGCATCCGTTCCAGGCATTTGAGTGCCCGTTCCCTGATCTCTTCCGGTACGGTTACCCGCGGCTCCAGTGTCTGCAGCGCGGTCAACACCTTGTCCAGGGTGGTGGCCTTCATATTGGGACAGACCAGCTTGTTCGAGGCTGGGTAAAACATTTTGTGCGGGTATCTTTTGCTGAACTGGTGTAAAATTCCCATTTCAGTGGCCACAATGTATTCCATGGCCGAGTTTTCTCCGGCATAACGCAGCATACCGGTGGTGCTGGCCACGTGATCGGCCATAGCCACTACTTCCGGCTGGCATTCCGGGTGCACCAGCAGCAGGGCACCGGGGTGGCTTTTCTTAACGGCAACCACCTCGTCGGCAGCAAGGCGGTGGTGGGTATTACAAAAACCTTCCCACATGATCATTTCTCGTCCCGTCTGGCTGACAACATAAGCGCCCAGGTTTTGATCCGGTACAAATATAATCGGCCTATCCTTCGGTAAGGAGGCCACCACTTTCACGGCATTGGCCGATGTACATGCGACATCGCATTGGGCCTTGACCTCGGCTGATGTGTTTACATAGCAGACCACAACCGCCTCGGGCACTTCGGCCTTTTTGGCTCGCAGCGCTTCAGCGGTTACCATATCCGCCATGGGGCAACCGGCATATTCGTCAGGCAGCAGTACAATTTTCTGCGGCGATAGAATGAATGCACTTTCGGCCATAAAATGCACTCCGCAAAAAACGATTACGTCGGCGTCAGTGCCGGCGGCCTTGCGGGACAATTCCAGTGAATCACCTACAAAGTCTGCGGCTTCCTGCACTTCGGGCCGCTGGTAGACGTGGCTGAGAATAATCGCGTTCCGCTCTTGTTTCAGCTTGATTATTTCATCTGTTAATTGTTTAATTTCGCCAGCGGCTGGCACGTGATCACTCCTTAAAGTCTAAATAAAGTTTATATTGTGACAGAAATTTCGACGACTTATAGTCACCCAATTATTATACACAATTATCTCTATATCTCAACCTCTATATCTCAATTTCTATATCTCAACCAACATTTTAGAGGAGCAAGCCGCCCGCGCCCTACGGAAACTAAAACACCAATACCTGCCCAGATGTGCCTCATGCAAAGTTTCAGTTAGGGGAGCTAGGCTGTTTGACCGTGTATTTCTTCCATCACGCGGATGACGCGGTTGTTTTCGTCCACCAGCACTGCCGTGGGTTTAAAGGTCCGGGCCTCTTCCCTGGTCATCATGGCATAGGTAATGATAATGGCAGTGTCCCCGGGCTGTACCAGTCTGGCCGCCGCCCCGTTCAAACAAATAACGCCGGAATCACGGGGGCCTGGAATAACATAAGTTTCAAGGCGGGAACCGTTATTGTTGTCCACCACCTGCACTTTTTCGTTGGGCATAATATCGGCGGCCTCCATGAGGGCCTCGTCAATGGTGATGCTGCCCACGTAGTTTAAATTAGCTTCAGTGATCACAGCCCGGTGGATTTTGGATTTAAACAAAGTTACAAACACCTTTTACACCTCCACAATGATGTTGTCGATTAATCTAGTTTTACCGAACCGTACCGCCAGGGCGGCAATAACCCTACCCTGCAGAGTTTCCAGCGGCTGCAAATCCGGCACCGCAAGTATTTCCACGTAATCCGGCTGCGCACCCGGGACGGCAGTAATCATGTCCATGATCATCCCGCGCAGCCTGCCTGCGTCCCGCTCACCTTCCTGTATCGCATCCCGAAAAGTGCACAAACTGCGGTTTAGAACTAGAGCATCCCGGCGCTGTTCCCCGGTCAGGTAAACGTTGCGTGAACTCATGGCTAACCCGTCTTTCTCCCGCACTGTGGGCAGGATAGTGACATCCAGGCCCATGTTCAGATCCCTGGCCATGCGCTGGATAACTATAGCCTGCTGGGCGTCTTTCTGTCCGAAAAAGGCCCGGTCGGGAGTAACGATGTTGAACAATTTGGTCACTACTGTGGTAACGCCGCGGAAATGGCCGGGGCGGGATTGCCCGCATAGCCTAGCCGTTAGACCGGTTACTTCAACAAAAGTACTAAAAGTGCTAAAACCTTGCGGGTACATTTCCTGGTCCGAAGGAGTAAAGATAGCATCCACTCCCACGTCCCGGGCCATAGTGCAGTCCCGCTCAAAATCCCGGGGGTATTGAGCCAGATCTTCTTTGGGGCCAAACTGCAACGGGTTAACATACAGGGAGACCACTACAACATCACATGTCTTTTTTGCTTCCCGCATCAGTGCCAGGTGTCCCTCATGGAAGTAACCCATGGTAGGCACCAGGCCAATAGTTTTGCCGGCGGCCTTAAAATGGCGCACAAATTGTCTAATTTCCGCAATGGTGCGGTGGATGTGCATGTTGATAGCTCCTTTGGGTTAGTTGGTTAGTTGGTTAGTAGTTAGTTGGTTAGGAAAACCTTTTGATGTCATTCTGAGCGAAGTGAAGAATCTAGATCCTTCGCTACGCGCAGGATGACAACCTAAGTCTAATTCAGGGTAGAGACAAGAACCGTTCCGTCATTCTGACTCCTGACTACTGTATTAATAAAGCTTTTTAAGCACTTCTTCGTCGATACCGAAACCATGCTCCGGGCCGGGGAAAGAGCCATTTTCAACCTCACTGCGGTAACCCTGCAACCCCTGCATGATGCTTTCGTGCAGATTGGCATAGCGTTTGACAAATTTGGGTGCAAACTGGCCGTAAAAGCCCAGCATGTCGTGAGTTACCAGCACCTGGCCGCTGCAGTCCGGCCCGGCGCCGATACCGATGGTGGGGATGCCGATACTCTCGGTCACCAGCTTGGCCAGCGGGGCAGGCACGCATTCCAGCACTACAGCAAAGGCGCCCGCCTCTTCCAACGCCCTGGCGTCCTCCAGTAGTTTTTTAGCCGCTGCTTCATCTTTGCCCTGTACCCGATACCCACCCATCTGGTGCACAGATTGTGGAGTCAGGCCCAGATGACCCATCACCGGAATGCCGGCCTCGGTGATTTTCTTTACACTTTCCGCCACTTCAATGCCGCCCTCCAACTTGACGGCCTGGGCGCCGGCCTCCTGCATTAAACGTCCGGCGTTGCGCAACGCTTCCTTCTTGGATATATGATAGGATAGAAAAGGCATATCGGCCACTACCATGGCCCGCTGCACACCGCGCACCACTGCCTTGACGTGATGCACCATATCATCCATGGTCACCGGGATGGTGGAACCGTACCCCAGCACCACGTTGCCCAGCGAGTCGCCCACTAGAATAGCATCAATACCGGCATCGTCCACCAGCCTGGCGGTGGGATAATCGTAAGCAGTAAGCATGGTTATTTTTTTGCCTTCCGCCTTGTATTTCCTAAAATTAGCAGTGGTTACGCGTTCATTAGCCATTTATAGAACCTCCCTGAAAATTTGGTTTAACTCGTGTCCCTGTGCTTCGTCAATACTGCCCTTTTCCAGAGCCACCTGCACTGTATACTGACCAAGTTTACCGTACAATTCCCGCATTTCAGGTTCCAGTTGCTTAAAAGCGTCAATGTGTCCCGCGATAGTGGTACTGTCTCCCCTGGCTACCGGGCCGGTGAGCGCCCCGGTGGGGCCAACCTTGGCTATATTGGCCACTGTGCCCCGCACCAAAGGTAACAGCGCCGCAAACGCTTCTTCGGGTCCCAGACCGAACCGGGCATATAACCCGGTAGCAAAATGCATCAGCGAAACCAGGTAATTGGAGGCAATACAGGCAGCAGCATGGTAAAGCGGTTTATCGGCCGCTGAAATGGTAAAGCACCGGCCGTCCAAGTCGCTGACCACCTGCTTTGCCACAGGCATGGCCTCTTCATCGCCTTCCAGAGCGAAATAAGAGCCGGGCAGGTTTTCCATAGCCGACTGCACCCCGGCA
>JAENYQ010000146.1 GCA_016841675.1 Desulfotomaculum sp. | reverse complement strand
ATTTAAGAAGGTCTTTTAACATAAGGTTTTTTAGCCTACTAAGCCGAAACTTGGGTTAAGATAACTAAGAGTCATGGGGTATCTAAAACTGTTCTATTTATTGCAGTTTTAATTATGGGCCTTCTTTTCACAGGTTGTACACAGACTACGTCAGATAAGGATGATACGTCTTCGCAAGATAAAGAGCAGAAATCTTTATTGGTTTATGCCGGTTCAGCCAGCAAACCACCCACTGAGGACGCAGCCAAGTTATTCGAGCAAAAAACCGGGGTAAAAGTCGAACTGATTTTTGGCGGCTCAGGAACTGTTTTGTCTCAGATGAAACTGAACAAACAAGGTGATTTATATTTTCCCGGGTCTTCCGATTTTATGGAAATAGCCAAACAACAACAACTGGTTTACCCGGATACAGAAAGTAAGATTGTTTACTTAGTTAATGCAATAAATGTGCAGAAAGGCAATCCTAAAAACATACAAAGCCTTAAAGACCTATTGAATCCTGGAATAAAAGTAGCAATTGCCAATCCTGAGACTGTTTGTGTTGGACTTTACGCTACTGAGATTATCGACAATGTCCTATCGCCGGAAGAAAAGGAAGCGTTTAAAAAGAATCTGCTGAATTACACTGAAAGCTGTGATAAGACTGCAACAGCCATTTCCTTAAAAACAGTTGATGCCGTAATAGGTTGGAGGGTTTTTCAGTATTGGGATCCAAATAAGATTGAAACTATTCCATTGCCAAAAGATCAAATTCAACGCATCGGTTATATTCCGATCGCAATATCCACTTTCACTCAAAAAAGAGAACTGGCACAAAAATTTATTGATTTCTTAAATTCTCAGGAAGGCAAGGATATATATAAAAAATATAATTATTTTACAACACCTGAAGAAGCTGCAGATTATATTGGAGAAGACAAACCTATTGGTGGTGAGTACAAATTACATGAGGATTGGATCAGTGGGTCTTAAAAAAATATCTATCTCCTTTTCAATTTTTACTTTATTTTTTTACCTTGCTCTTATCTTTTCGTTGCTTTCTTTTATTTCTCAAGATAGATTTTTTGACATATTATTTTCTGAAAGAACCCTGTTTTCAATCAAGTTAAGCATAACAGCAGCCTTTATTGCTGTTATGCTCTCTTTTATCATTGCGTTGCCAGCAGCTTATGCTTTGTCAAGGTATGAGTTTGCCGGCAAGAAATTCATCGACTTATTTCTTGAGTTGCCAATGATTGTTTCTCCCGCTGCATTAGGTGCCATACTATTATTCTTTTTTAATACGTATATGGGAAATTGGATACAGGAAAATGTACAGCAATTTGTCTTTACCTTCTATGGCGTAATATTAGCCCAGTTTACAACTATACTGGGTATCACTATTAGAATGATTAAAAATGGCTTTGATGAAATTTCTCCACGTTATGAAAATACGGCCAGAACACTGGGAGCAAATTCTTTTCAAGCTTTTTGCACGGTATCTTTGCCCCTGTGCAGTAAAAGCATCTTGTCTGCGCTTATCTTGGCATGGGCTAAAGCTGTGGGTGAATTTGGGGCCACGATTACAGTCGCCGGAACTATGGCTATGCGTACGGAAACCCTACCGATAGCTATATTTATGCGGCTTTCTGTTGCTGATATCGATGGGGCTGTTGTATTAATAACAATCCTGCTAACCATCAGCCTTCTTGTGCTGTTTATTGTTCGCCAGGTTATTGGAGGAAAATCAAGTGCTACAAATTAATAAACTTTGTATGTCAGCCGGCAACTTCTCTGTTGATAATATTAGCTTATCAGTACCAGATGGATGTTGTCATGTACTCCTTGGTGGTACAGGCAATGGTAAAACATTAATTTTAGAAACGATTGCCGGATTAAGACCGATTACAGATGGCGAAATATGGATAAACGGAAACAATATAACCAAAGAATCTCCGGAAAATAGATTTATTAGCTATGTACCACAGGATTTGGCTTTATTCCCTCATTTAAATGTAGAAAAAAACATTTTTTATTCCCAAAGGTTTAAGGAAAATAAAAGCAGAACCAATAAGGAAATATGGGAAATTATTGAATGCATGCAAATTGAAAACATTCTGCATAGATTTATAAGGAATTTAAGCGGTGGTGAACAACAGCGTGTCGCTTTAGCCAGAGCATTTGCAACTGGAAATAAAGTTTTGTTGTTGGATGAACCCTTCTCAGCTTTGCACTTTACCATGAAAAGGGCATTATGGGATCTGCTATTGGATATGCAAAAAAAATATAACTTGTCGATTTTGTTGGTAACACACGATTTGGAAGAAGCCTTTTTTCTAGCTGATTATATCAGCGTGCTACATCAAGGGAAAGTATTACAAACAGGTACAAAACAGGATATTCTCAATAACCCAAATAGTATTGAGGTAACAAAAATAACTGGACATTATAATTATTTACCTGGAGAGGTAGTAAACATTATAGGAACTAAGTGCTTAGTTAATTTTAGTAAACTAGGTGCTAAATTGCTAATTGGTAAAAATATAACGTTAAAACCTGGTGATAAAGTGATAATGGCCATCCGGACCAATAATATAGATATTATTCCCTCTTGCGGCGGTTACTTGTCTGAATCATTAAATACAGTCTCTTGTAGAATAAAAAATCTTTACGAAACAAGTCATTACCGGCAAATAGTATTAACAACTGATATGCAGATTGATAAAAATCGGGATGAAATAGTGGTAAGTATTTATGATAAAAACACGATCAAGCTTGAGATAGGTCAAAAAGTTACTGCTTCTTTCCCGGAAGATTCAATTCTTATCTTTAAAGATGCCTAGTTCGGTTTCGTTTAAACCAGTTTCCACCATCACCGCGTAAACCACGGCCACGGATGTGGTGGAAAGGGCGATGCCGGCTATTAAAGAAGCGTTTTATGTCCAGCCAATTAAGTAATAAGCGAATGCAAAAGCCCCCAGGAAAGGAAATAGGAAGGAAATAAACCCGATTAAAACAGTTTCCTTGAATTTGTTTTTCCAGGTCCGCCGGGTTGACTTCCGCGCCCGCCAGAAAGGTGAGCAGCACCGCACCGAAGCCCGCCAGAAATTCCACCCAGGGGACCATATGCAGCCCCAAATAGTTACCCCCGATAGCGCCCACCATAATCTCTATGAGCGCCACCGATATGCCCAGCCGCACGGAAAAAAGCGACGCCGCCAGGGCCAGGCCCACCCATAGTGATGCGTCCAGCCACTAAATCACAGACGAAGGGTGGCGATTAATCTTTTGGGCTGCAGCAGCAACTCAAGGCCCTCATTGATATCCTTTACCGCTACATCGGCATTTTGCAGGGCCTGTACCGAAGTTCCTTCCGGGCCTAAAATCACAATGCCCAGGGCCGCTTTGACCAGCATCAGCCTGTCATTGGCGCCGTTGCCCACTGTTACTGTATGCTCCGCCCCCAGGCGGTTCACAAAGGCTTCTTTTTCTTCGGCCCCGATTGGCCGGGATAAAATTTGCACCGTGCCTTTGATGTTTTTGCATTCACCCCGGCACTTACCGAAGGTGTCGGCGGTCAGGATGTGTACTTCAAGGCTCTCCCCGAGCTGATTCAACCTTTCCTCGACTCCGGGCAGCAGCAAGCCGTCCTTGGCCATTGTGCCGTTGTAATCCAGCACGATATATTTCAGCTGCAGTATACCACGACCGGGAATATCCACGGCAATCATGCTTTACACCTCCTCGTATAAAATTAACTTAGCTCCAATTTAAGAGTCTCAGGCCCTGTAATT
>JAENYQ010000021.1 GCA_016841675.1 Desulfotomaculum sp. | reverse complement strand
AGATGGAAAATTGCAAGGGTTTAATGTTTAAAGTATTTTGATGCTTCAGCTTTGATAGTTTGTCAGCATCTTTTACAATTTGATCATTTTGTGATATAGCTTCAAGCCTGGAATCATGCCCGTCTATAATAGCCAGGATTTCGCTCGTTTTATCATTATCGTAGCCAACATTTTTCAGTATTTCACTGGCTATACTTACACCCTCCGTCTCGTGCAGACGATTTAGTTTCTTATCTGTTGCTTTGGGACCGAATACCACAAAAGGAGAAATTGCCTCCTTAAAGAAAAACTACCTCACGTGAGTAAAATTAAAAACCTCATTAAGCCTGACCCTGCCCATCCATTGTTTACGAAACTCCTTAGTTGTGGCGCTGTGTTTAAACAACACCCCGGCAGAAACTAACATCCCCGCTTTTCCGTCATCTTTCAAAAAATCGAGAGAGCGCCAAAGAAACGCTTGTGAAGGTTCCTTATCACCGATAGGTTTGTTATTAACATGGCACCATTCAAGCATGGCCTTTTCGCGGGCTTTTGTTGCGGCATCCGCCTGATTTCCTGGCGCTCCCCATCGAGGATTGCTTACAACAATATCCGCACAGTGTTTGCCAAAACGTGACGATAACAGCGCATTTGATTTTATCGATGCAGTATCGAAAGCATTTCCCACCCAAATACAATTGCAGTGGTTCTTTGACTTGCTTTCGGAGACTAAAAGGTTCGGCAACCTATTACCCTGTTTGATTTGTTCTGTAATTGCAGGCGGATCAAGATAATGAAGCATTGCGAGATAAAGGCTAAACGCCGTAATTCTAGCCGCCTCTTCATTCACCTCAATACCGGCAATCTGTTCATGAAGAATCTGCTTAAGTCTATCGAAATCAAGTCGCTTTTGATTCTTGTACCATTCATAGCGCACTATCCGCCTGAAAGATTCAACCAGAAAGATTCCTGAACCACAGGCTGGATCAAGCACACGGGGTTTTTTTTGCAGTTCCCTTGCTGTCAATGACCGGGATAGAACCAATTCTACCAGCACTGGCGGAGTATAATAAGCACCGTCTTGCCTCGCTTTGCTTTTCTTTCCATTTTATTTAAGCCCGTCAGGTGGTCGCCGTGAGCATTATTGGTACTTGAGGCGTGACCTTCGCTGTAAAGGGGACAGTGAGCAGATTTACCGGGTGTTGGATTTAGATAAGGTGCTGGAAGGTTAATGGGGTATACGTTTACCTGCAAGCGCAGCCAAACAGTAAGAGAATAACTGGAAATTGCTTTTGGGTTGAAAGAACAACTTCAAACCATGATCGAGCACCTGGTTGAAATAGATAAGAGGCTGGAGCGTGTGGAAGGGTTAATAATCTCAGGCAATATTGAAGCCAGAGAGACTAAACCAAATAAAGAGCCCCCGAAGGCGGATTTCGACATTGACGCTTTCACAGACATTTAAGGAAGGAGAGTTGAAATTGTTACCAACCAAAAAAATATTTGCTTATCGGATAAAGAATTAATGTATAACAAATTCCTGGTGTTAACAAACCGACAAGGATTGAAATGATTACCAACAGCAACATAGGTTGCCCTAAATTAGTTTGTTACTCGTCATTTTCAGTCCCCATTATAGTTAACCAGCGTTTTCCCGAACCAGAGGGGTGAATAGACAACGTACAGTGTATCTATACGGAGGATTAAAGTAACTGCGGCCATAACTGGCTTCGGTTATCATAACAGACGTTCTCTTAGCTTCAACCATTTATTGTTATTATGTAGGCTTTTATTACGGTAGTTATAAACTCCGTATGCTCTGGACCCAAATCCCGTATTGAGTGAATCAGTTGTGTTAATTCAGTTGGTATATCGTTTTTTATTAAAAACAATCTATATGCTTCAGTATCGAGCACGGCGGCTATCTTTTGCACCAAATCGACAGAAGGGTTTTTTTGTCCTCTTTCCAGGTATCCCAGATACGCGGGTGTAAATCCGGCCAGTAAGGCCAAATCCTTTTGGGAAACCCCTCTCGATTCTCTGATATAACGAATATTTTTACCCAGTATTGTTTTTAACATCTTTCAAAAACCTCAACGTTATTAAATCAATGTATACCACCAGTTTAAATACATTGATTAATGTATCCATATGGTTGTATAATATTGTCGTATTTCTAAATAATCTGTTTTTAAAAGGCAAACTACATCGAAAGAGTAGGGCGCAAAGCCATGGGTCTAAAGCACTTTAGGTGCATGATTGCCAGGCTGCGGGGAAAACAGTGTTTTTTATTTTCCTACCACACCCCTTTTCGATGTCAATGAATGCCTTGAACTTTTTGGGGGTTACAATTAAGTTGTGCATTGAAAAACTTGTCGGCATCATATTGAGTGGGTTTAGCGATGACTTATATACACATTCATGTAATGTTTGTAGTATATCCATAAAAATTGCCCAACATGCCGGTTTGAGCCAACAAAAGTTAAAAACGCTGGGTTACGGGGCTTTGCTGCATGATATAGGGAAAAGTTGTATTAACAAAAGAACACTTAACAAGCCTGACAGATTAACTGACAGTGAATTTCGTTTGATTAAGACCCATACGATTCTGGGGAAAAAAATGCTCGAACATATTGAGGGAGTAGGGGAGTACCTGCCCCTTATACTGTATCACCATGAGCGATGGGACGGTACAGGTTATGAGGGGCTATCCGGCGATGGAATACCGGAGCTGGCGAGTATTATAACAATTGCTGACTCTTTTGACGCGATGACCGCTCCCAGGCCATATCAAAAGAGAAAAACAATGTTTGAAGCTCTCACTGAATTAAACCTGAACAAGGGTACCCAATTTGCGCCCCAGTTTGTTGAAGCTTTTGAGGATTATATTATTAAGCATCTGAAAGGCTCAAATTTGCCTCAAAGTGAGATTAAAAAGTGTCAGGTTTTCAATGTTCCGCTCTGAAAAGAGGTTATAATGTATGAAAAATATCATCGAAGACCGGGGAAGTAGAAAAGCGGATGTGAAAATACGTTTTTCCGATTTTGAAATCCCGCCGATGCAGGATGTATTACTGATTGGCAGGCGTGCTGCCATAGGCCCGGAAGCTGTTCGAAGAATGGTTGACGCACTTGCCCCAGGCCAGTACGAAGTAATAGAAATGGAAAACGGACACATAGAGGCTATAGCCGTAAGGGTGGATCTATTTAACTGGGTAAAACGTGAAAGACTGGTTGATATGATATTGGGAGAGGTGAATATGTTTACTTGTGATAAGTCCCTTTTAAAGGCCAAACTCAGTATTACCGTTTCAATTACCAGGGAAGTTGATATTTAATGTTCGAGGTACAGGATATAATGTCAAGCCCTGTTCACACCATCTGTACAGATAAAAGCGTTTTTCAGGCGGCCAGCTACATGAGAAAACTCGGGTTTGGGGGACTGCCTGTCATTAATAACGATAAACTGGTCGGAATTATAACTTCAAGTGATATATATTTCAGTCACCCGAACCGACTTGTTGCAGATTCAATGACCAAAAGAGTTATTTATTGCTCACTAGACGATACCATATGGGATGCGGTTACTCAGATGACTAAAAATAATATAAAAAGGCTTCCTGTGGTCAATAGAGGTCATCTGGTCGGATTGTTAACTAAGGGAACCGTTGTAAAATATATGGGTAATCAGTATGACCCATTAACTGGCATACATAATTCTATTTACATTTACCAGGTGGCCGACAAGTTGGTAACAGAGGGTCATGAGATTTCGGTGATTTTTTTTGATATCAATGATTTTGGCCGCATTAACAAGGAGCATGGTCACGTTTATGGTAATAAATGCTTAAAAATTATTGCGGAAATTATCACAAAAAATATTGATGTTAATCGAGACTTTTTATGTAGGTATGGTGGGGATGAATTTGTAATTGTGTCATTAAGAAAGGTAAATGAAGTAAAAATTATGGTACAAAGGGTTGTTGTGGCGGTAAAAAAAGAAAGTATAGAGATGGGGAAGCCGCTTGCTATTTCAGCCGGGGTTTGTGGCGGTCAAAGAAAACACGCGAGAAATAGCACTAATAAAGTGATTGAGAATCTTATTAATAGGGCCAGTCTTGCTTCAACAAAAGCGAAACGGCTCGGTAAGGAATACTTGTTATGCGTTGATGAGTAATCCATAGCTTTGGCTTTTAAAAATGCCCTTGAGGCCATAGTGTGCCTGGGAGACGGCAGCCCCATGGATACGGCCAAGGCAATTTCAATACTGGTGTTTGGCGGTGGCAGGGTGCAGGAATACGAAGGGGCCCATAAAGTAAAAGAGCCCGTGGCGCCTATTGTTGCCATTCCTACGACAGCCGGCACTGGCAGCGAAGTTACTCCCTTTGCTGTAATTACAGGTAAAACTACAAACTTACAATTTTCAGTTATGAAATAATATCGGAATTGGCTAAGACTCACGTGCCAAAATGTGCGCACAATCAAACAAGCCATGACAAATCCGGGGGTTGGCATTTTTACAAGGGATAGTTTTCACGGGTTTGCTGATAAACCGGAAAGCCTAAATCAATATGTATTTAGTTTGTCAAGGTAACGCTGTATTCTATTTTTCTTCATCCTCCGGTAAATCACCGAACAGGATATGTGTATAATCCCGCCTGCCGTATAAGATTCTCGACACGAAAACAAATCCATCTTCGTACCTGTAAAATATCAGGTAGTTGGCGCAGACAAGAAAACGATAGGCTGTCTGAATATCCACGACGGAAGATAGCGGCGCACCAATTCCAGGATGCTCCGACAGCCCGCGTATCTTTTCCGTGATTTTAGAAACCAAATTTACAGCCGCCTGCGGATTACAAAGTTCTTGAGATACGTAGCCTTTTATTTCTGCCAAATCATCTTTGGCTTCAGGCGAAATTTTCAGCTTATACATTCTCAATCCCCAGTTCTGCTGTCACTTCCTCGATAGTCATCCACCCTTTTTCTTTTCCAGCCTGCTCTCCCTGGGCAAGCTGTGACATCAGCTTCAGCGAAGCCTTTAATCTTTCATATTCGTTAATATCGACAATGGCAAATTTCCCTCTGCCATTTTTAGTTAAAAACACTGGCTCGCCTATGGCGATATCACGCAGGACTTCATTGTAATTCCTTAAATCGGAGATGGGTTTAATATTTGGCATAGATAACAGCCCCTTTCATTGCTGTTATTATTGTACCCTTATTATTCGTTAAATACAACAGCAATATTAATCGCGTTTAACATATATCTATAAAGGTCGAGAATACCTAAGCGAAGTTTTGCCTAAAAGAACAGCCTCTTTAACTATGTAATTAGGATTATCTAGATTAGCTCCAGAATGAGTAACATAGTCATGTGCAAAGCCGTCTTTACCATTATCCCAGCAAGAGTAACAGCACGGCAACCAGAATTAAAAATTCGCCAAATGATTTCTTGAGTTTCCATTCCGGAAGGGCATTGGCATAGCGAGCCCCCCGCCCAGGCCTACAAGCCCGCCAAAGAATCCTGCCGCCAATCCAATTAACAAGTTCATCTGTCTGCCTCCAGCAAGTTATGTCTATTCCAGGCGCCAGCGGTGGGCGATAGGCATGCGGCGGCCCGGCCCGAAGGCTCGGGAGGTTACCCGTAGACCCAGGGGTGCTTGCTGACGCTTGTATTCAGCCCGGTCTACCCGGCGGGCAATATCGATCACCAGATCTCTTTTATATCCCAAGGCTACTATTTCATCAATGGACTTAATCTCTTCTATATAGGCCTTCAAGACAGCATCCAGTACGTCGTACGGCGGCAGACTGTCTTCGTCCTTTTGGTCCGGGCGCAGTTCGGCCGATGGCGGCTTGGTAATTATGCTGCGGGGAATAATCTCGCGCTGCCGGTTGATGTATTCCGCCAGTTCATAAACAATTACCTTGGGTACGTCCGCCAGCACCGCCAGTCCGCCGGACATGTCTCCGTAAAGGGTGCTGTAGCCCATGGCCATTTCCGATTTATTGCCGGTGACCAGTACCATGGGGCCTTCCCGGTTGGAAAAATACATCAGGATGTTGCCCCTGATGCGGGCCTGTACATTTTCCTCAGCCAGGTCCATTAGGGCTTTTCCGCCGGGGTTTAATTCTTGCACATAGGCCTTGAACATGTTTTCAATGGGTACCACCCGGTATTCAATGCCCAGGTTATGGGCCAGATCCCGGGCGTCGTCTTTGCTGCCCTGTGAAGAGTAGCGGGAAGGCATGGAAACGCCGATTACGTTGTCCGGGCCCAGGGCATCGGCCGCTACAACGACGGTTACTGCGGAGTCAATCCCGCCGCTGAGTCCAACGGCGGCACTTTTAAAACCGTTTTTATGTAGGTAATCACGGGTGCCGGTAACCAGCGCCTTATAAATCCAGCTGATATCCTCCATGCTGCAGTTGTCTTCGTTTTTTTGCTGCATGGTTTGGGTATCAATAACAGCAAAATCCTCGTTAAAGTTCTCCAACTGCAGACAAATCGTGCCGGCACTGGTTACCACGCAACTGGACCCGTCAAACAGCAAATGGTCATTGCCGCCCACCTGATTTACATAAATAATACCCACTTTATGTTTGGCAGCTGCTTTGCCCAGCATGTCACAGCGCAGACGGTGCTTTCCGTAGCTGTAAGGGGAAGCGGACAGGTTGATAATTAGCTCCGCTCCCTTTTGCACCTGTTCCTCCACCGGGTCAATCTCATAGCGCCGCTGGAACCAGAAGTCCTTGTCGTTCCAGATGTCTTCGCAAATTGTGACCCCCAGCTTGAGGCCTTTGAAATTGATACAATTCCTTTCTTTGACGGGAGTGAAATACCGCTGTTCTTCAAAAACGTCGTAAAAAGGAATCAGGCTTTTATACTGCACACCGGCAATTCTACCCTCATGCAGCAGCAGCGCCGCGTTGTACAGTGAGTCGGCATGCCGGTGGGGGGCACCAATTAGGATGCCAATATCCTTGCTTAGCGGCAGTAATTTCTCCACTTGGGCTTCCACGGCGTCCAGAAACTTGTCCCAAAATAAAAGGTCCTTGGGCGGATACCCGGTCATGGTCAGTTCCGGGAAGACCACTAGTTCCGCCCCGGCCGATTTGGCCTTTTCTGCATATTCAATAATTTTAGCAGTGTTGTAATGTAAGTCCCCCACCACGGGATTAATCTGGGCCAGTGCGATATACATTATTTCACCTCGTTTGTTATTATGGTTACCGTAAAATTATATGCTAATTTTCTAGCAGAGTCGAGCAGACCAAATAAATTGTATTATGTCATCCTGAGCGTTAGCGAAAAAATCTAGATCCTTCGCTAACGCTCAGGATGACACCCCTAGAGTATTTACAGGGTAGACCACCATGCCGCTAACGCGTCACCATCAGAAGGATGAAAAAGCAAACGTTTGGAGGCGATCCGGTGGTATCCGGAGGGAACGGTGCACCTGACTGCGTTGTCTGGCCCGTCATAGCCCCGAATTTACGGCTGTTTAGGGCGTAAGAACGGTTAGGTAGTTTGTCTGGCGCGTTCACCAACAGCAATGCCAAACACAACAAGTAGAATTGCAAGAGAGACCGGAGCGATACCACCGGAGCGCCAGATACGAGTAACGCTATTTTCAGGGTAGTCATAGCATTCCAAACGTAGGGGCACTCCTTGCGGATGCCTGGTTTTCCCGTACCCCTCCAGCATTAATTCAGACCCCCGCGAGGGGTGCTCCTGCGAAATATGAATTAGATGTTGACATTAATAATTGACTACTGTATAATTCATTCAAGTTTGGATACATTGTTGTATCCAGTTGGCGACGATGCCGTTTGAGGTTTAAAGATATATACCTCAAAGGGTATTTTTATTTTAACTACATATTTTCGTCCAACGTTGGGCGGCAGGCAGAGGGGCCTTTTCGGTAAAGTATTAACATACCGCAAGCCCCTTTTTATATTTTAAAGCAAAGGCGCTTTATTTAGGGCATTGATGTCCTAACTGAAGCGCCTTTATTTTTTTGAGGAGGTGAGGCCGTATTGAAAGGTTTACATAGTTATTTAAGGCAAGGGGATGATGCCGACTGGTGGCGGTACGGGTTTTATATTTAAGAGTTTTCATTTTAGGTCTTCATTCGTACAGGAGGTATACCAATGAATAACAGGTTTGGTTTAGTTACATTATTTGCACTAATTATGCTCTTTATATTCCCCATGTCTGCTTGGGCCGCTGAGGAAGTCATCGATACGGGTGATACAGCGTGGATGATCATTTCAACGGCCCTGGTTTTTTTAATGGTGCCCGGAATAGCCCTATTTTACGGCGGCATGGTGCGCCAGAAAAACGTGCTCAACACGATGATGATGTCCTTTATTTGCCTGGGCGTGATTACCATTCAGTGGGTGATTTATGGTTATAGCCTGGCTTTTGGTTCGGATATCGGTAAATTTATCGGCGACCTGAGTTTCTTTGCGTTAAACGGTGTGGGACTGGAACCATCCGGAACCATTCCGCACCAGTTGTTCATGGTATTCCAAATGATGTTTGCTATCCTTACCCCGGCGCTGATTACCGGCGCTATCGTGGAGCGGATGCGTTTCCCCGCTTACCTGCTGTTCCTGGTACTGTGGACCACCCTGGTTTATGACCCGGTCTGCCACTGGGTCTGGGGCGGCGGTTGGTTAATGGAACTGGGCGCGCTTGACTTCGCCGGCGGCACCGTGGTGCACATTTCCTCCGGTGTTTCGGCCCTGGTGGCCGCCCTTGTGTTGGGTAAACGTAGAGGATACGGCACCGAACGCTTGGTGCCGCACAATATACCCTACGTGGTGATTGGTGCAGCCTTGCTATGGTTCGGCTGGTTCGGGTTCAATTCCGGTAGCGCGCTGGGTGCCAATGGTTTGGCGGCCAGTGTATTTGTAAACACCCAGGTTGCCGCCGGCGCGGCTGTGATGTCCTGGGTATTGGCGGAGTGGCTGCGGCACGGCAAGCCTACCATGTTGGGTGCGGCTTCCGGCGCTATCGCCGGTCTGGTAGCCATTACACCGGCCTGCGGTTTCGTAACTCCCATGGGTTCACTGGTTATCGGCTTTGTGGCCGGTGCACTTTGTTACTTTGCGGTTAGCCAGGTCAAAATTAAATTTGGTTACGACGATGCCCTGGATGTGTTTGGCATTCACGGTCTTGGCGGCATATGGGGCGCCCTGGCTACCGGGCTGTTCTCTGTGGCTGAAGGTGTCGAGGGTCTATTTTACGGCAATGCCACACAGTTAGGCATTCAGGCTGTCAGTGTAGGTGCTACCATCGTGCTGGCTGGCGTGGCGACCTTTGTTATTCTTAAGGTAGTTGGCGCAATTACCACTCTGCGGGTTGATGATGAAGGCGAGGCCATGGGCCTGGACGTTAACGAGCACAGTGAAAAAGCTTACTCCGTTTAATAAGATGTGTTAGTATATTAAAAATTCAAGGGAAAGGATGCTGATCATGGTTAAAATAGAAGCTATTGTCAGACCCGGCGTATTGGAGGACATCAAGGAGGGCCTGTCCCAGCATGGGATTCACGGCATGACGGTGTCTCAGGTAATGGGCTGTGGGCTGCAAAAAGGGCGAAAAGAAGTATACCGCGGTACTGAATACAGCATTAACTTGCTGCCCAAGGTAAAAATTGAAATTGTTATAGCTGATCAGGATGCTGACGGAGTGGTTGAGGTGATTATAAAAGCGGCCAGAACCGGGGCAATTGGTGACGGCAAAATTTTCATCACTAAAATTGATAATGCTGTTCGGATCCGCACCGGCGAAAAAGGCGATGCAGCAGTGTAGTAGATTTATAACTAGGATGCCCGGATTCCCCCCAGGGGAACGCCGGGCATTTTTATGTTTTTCCCGCTTTTATAGCATATTGGAAACATTAAAATAAATTGACAATAGTTCATAACAGTTTTAAATGACCCGCCAGTAACTTCTATGGAGGTCGGCTATGGTACAAATGGGACGGTTAATCTTGCCTTGCAGCACAGAATGCGTAGGCAGCCCTTTCAGAAAGCATCTATAGACCGGGAAAGACTTCAAGGCGTCGTTACCGGCTCTGAACTAAACTCAAGTTACTAATGTAGTCACTAGGTTTAATGACCAGAAGAAGAAATAGCCATTTATTGTGGATTGTCATTCTGAAAGCAGTAAAGAATCTAGATCCTTCGCTAACGCTCAGGATGACTGCTTCCCTTTGTGGTGCACAATTGTTGATGAAAAATGCTTCTCTCATCAAATTGTGCCCACAGTGGATGAGTATTCGGGGTTCTCCAGCCCTATAAATTCGATAATTTATATTGATTTTTATACTGGGTTAAATTATAATGTAGTCATCAATTAAATAGTTTAATACAACGGTGTATTAAACTGCAATTCCAAGCAGAGGCAAAGATGCCCTCGAAACAGGTTGGTTTACAACTTGTTTCGAGGGCTTTGTGTTTTTCCGAGATAATTATGGCGCATTAGCAAAATAAATTATGATTTTAAAAAATGAAAGGTGGTTTCTCATGGACAAGAGAAGTGTTATAGCAGAGGCAAGGGAAAAGGGCGTTAAGTTTATCCGTTTGCAGTTCACTGATATCGTAGGCGTTATGAAAAACGTAGCCATAACTATTGAACAACTGGAAAAAGCCCTGGATGGGGAATTAATGTTTGACGGTTCATCCATTGACGGTTTTGCCCGAATCGAAGAATCCGACATGTACCTGCGCCCGGACCCCGACACATTCGTGGTGTTTCCGTGGCGACCCCGTGATGGCGGCGTAGCCAGGCTAATGTGCGACATTTACAATCCCGACGGCACTCCCTTTGCAGGTTGCCCCAGGCTGAATTTAAAGCGTGCCCTGGCCAAAGCGGCCGACTTGGGTTACTCCATGCAGGTGGGACCGGAACTGGAATTCTTTCTGTTTAAGCTGGATGAAAACGGTTTACCCACCTTGCAAACTCACGACAACGCCGGTTACTTCGACCTTTCACCGGTAGATTTTGGCGAGCAGGCCCGCAGGGAAGTCGTGCTTACCCTGGAGCAAATGGGATATGAAATTGAGGCCTCTCACCACGAGGTGGCCCCCGGTCAGCATGAAATTGACTTCAAATATTCCGATGCTCTGGATACCGCCGACAAGATTATGACCTTTAAGTTCGTGGTCCGGACCATTGCCCAGCGGCATGGTTTACATGCCACATTTATGCCCAAGCCGATTTTCGGTATCAACGGCAGCGGCATGCACACCAACATGTCACTGTTCAAGGGTGATCAGAACGCCTTCTATGAGCCCGAAGGTGAAATGCAAATGAGCAAAGAGGCATTTTATTATATTGGCGGCCTGCTGAAGCACGCCCGGTCGTTTGCCGCTATCACCAACCCCATTGTAAACTCTTACAAGCGGCTGGTGCCCGGCTATGAAGCTCCTGTTTACCTGGCCTGGAGTGGTCGCAACCGCAGTCCCCTAATTCGCATCCCGGCCAAACGCGGCTCCAGCACCCGGGTTGAATTACGTAATCCTGACCCGTCCTGCAACCCGTACCTGGTCCTGACTGCCTGCCTGGCCGCCGGCCTGGACGGCATCAACAACCAAATTGCACCACCGCCGGCCTGCGACAGGAACATTTACCAGATGACCCAGTCCGAACTGGACGGACTGGGCATCGTATCCCTGCCGGAAAATCTGCAGGAAGCCTACGCGGAGATGGCCAAGGACGAAGTAATTAAGGATGCCCTTGGCGTGCACATCTATGAAAAACTCGTGGAAGCCAAGATGAAGGAATGGGACGACTACCGTACCAAGGTGCACCAGTGGGAAGTAGACCAGTACCTGTCCAGATTCTAATATTAATTTGGTGCCAGGTGTTGCAAGTTTAATTTGTTGCAAGTTGATAACATAATATGTAAATTTAACCGGGGTCAGTATATTTTTATTAAAATATATTCTGACCCCGGTTTGGTGTCAAGTGTTGGCATAATTTGTAAGCTGCTTGCATTTATCAAGAATGCTTTAATCTATAATTGACCCGGAATTAAAACAGTAGTACTATGTTAATGCGTCAAGTCTAATTCAAGGAGATTTACAATGTATTCATTGTTCTTATAATATTCACCTGTTTCATATAACTGTTTGACGGCACCCTGGAGGCAGGGTTTTATTTTTTATGCAGTTTGGTGCAGGTAAAGTATTATAAGGGCATGCTTAGGATCCCGTAGTTTTGCCTCATAAAATACGGATGTCTGCCTTTATGCCATTTTGCGTAAATAACTGCCCCAAACGCGGGTTGTGGTCTACGCATTTTTTATTTCATTCTTTAGTTTTAGTGTAATTTTAGTGAATGGAGAGAATGGACAAGCATGAGTAATTGGCAAAGGAATACTATACTCTTTTTGACAAGTCAGACCCTGTCGCTTTTTGGCACCTCGCTGGTGCAATACGCAATTTTATGGTATATCACATTAACCACCCAGTCCGGTGTAATGATGACTATATTTATTATTTGCGGATTTTTGCCCACCTTTTTCCTGTCTCCCTTTGCGGGGGTATGGGCTGACCGTTATAACCGGAAACTGCTTATTGTGTTCTCTGATTCCATGATCGCACTGTCCACATTATTTTTAGCCATTATGTTTATTATGGGATACGATGCGCTGTGGTTGCTCTTTTTGATGGCTGCCATTCGCGCTATCGGCGCGGGAATACAACTGCCGGCGGTAGGAGCCTTTCTACCACAGCTTGTGCCACAGGATAAGCTGACTAAAGTGAACGCCACAAACGGGAGCATCCAGGCTATGGTTGCGCTGATATCTCCCATGGTTAGCGGTGCACTGCTGACCATGTCCACCATTGAAATTATATTCTTTATCGATGTTTTCACAGCGGCCATTGCGGTCCTGGTACTGCTGGTGTTTTTGCATGTGCCTGTGCACGCCAAAGCTTTGGAGAAGCAAACGATTAGCTATTTTAGCGATATGCGCGAAGGTATTCTATATATCAAAAATAATGCCTACATTAAACAATTCTTTTTATTCTGCGCTTTTTTCTTTTTTTTAGTTGCCCCGGCGGCGTTTCTGACGCCGCTTCAAGTGGCGCGCAGTTTTGGCGGCGATGTATGGCGGCTGACAGCAATTGAAATCACCTTTTCCGTCGGCATGATGGTAGGGGGATTAATTATGACTACCTGGGGCGGCTTTAAAAACAGAGTGCATACCATGACGCTGTCAATGCTTATTACCGGAGCCTGCACCGTTGCCCTGGGTTTGGTGCCTGTTTTCTGGATCTATTTAATTTTCATGGGTTTGGTTGGCATTGCCATGCCTATCTTCAACACCCCGTCCACAGTTTTAATCCAGGAGAAGGTGGATGTGAATTATCTGGGCCGGGTATTTGGTGTTTTCGGGATGATCGCAAGTGCCATGATGCCCTTGGGCATGCTGGTGTTCGGGCCGGTGTCCGATTCCCTAAAAATAGAATGGCTGCTCATTGGAACCGGGCTGCTGCTTTTTATCCAGGGCTTCTTCCTGCTGGGCAGTAAAGTGTTAATTGAAGCTGGAAAACCAATTTCAAATTCCGAGTTGTAAACCTGGTGCCAGGTGTTGCCCACCATGCCGCTGTCGTGGCACCATTAGAAGGATGAAAATCTGCTTGGATTGTCATTCCGAGCGAAGTGAGGAATCTAGATCCTTCGCTACGCTCAGGATGACAACCTGAAGTCTATTTTCAGGGTGGTCATAGGATTTAGTTCGTAGGGGCACCCGCAAGGGTGTCCCTACGACAACATTCAGGGGCATGGCCGTAATCTGCGGCCAGGGGCCTGGCCAGGCTGGCCAGAAGCATTTCAATGTTTTTTTTGGCTTTCACCGGGTCATCCCTGATATCGGCTTTCTGAGGGTAAATCATATATTTATGCCGCACTTCGGCCGGAGTCAAATTGGGCATAATCACGTTAGCGCCGCAGCCCAGGGCCAATTTATAGCCTTCGGGGGTCAGGGTACCCAATGACGTGGTGGCCGGCAGGTGGGCCCGGGGCAGGCACAGCCTAGCTACCGCCAGTGTCACCAGCGTGGTTTCCAGTTTGCCCGGCGCAGCGCTCCGCAGGGGGGTGTCCTGGTGGGGCAGAAAGGGCCCGATGCCCGCCATTTCCACGTCCAGTTCGCGCATCAGGGCAATATCACCGGCCAGAGTGGCCGAGGTTTGCCCCGGTAGGCCCACCATGTTGCCGCTGCCCGTCTGGTAACCCAGTTCCTTCAGCCAATGCAGGCATTGCAGCCTGTTTTGCAGACTGCCGTCGGGTTTTAGGTACTTGAACAATACCGGGTCGCTGGTTTCCTGCTTTAACAGGTAGCGGTCGGCGCCGGCCTCCCGCCAGGTTCGGTATGTTTCCCGGCTGTATTCCCCCAGGGACAGGGTGACGGCCAGGTCCTGCCGGTCCTTGATTTGTTCCACCAGCCGGGCTATGTCCGCGGCGCTATAATACGGGTCTTCGCCTGACTGCAACACCACGGTGCGGTAACCCAGGCTGGCGGCCCGGCCTGCGGCGTCCAAAATATCTGCCAACGCCAGACGGTAGCGGGGCAGGGTCTTATTATCCCGCCGCAAACCACAGTAAAGGCAGTTCTTGCGGCAGTAGTTGGAATACTCAATAATGGCCCGCAGGTGCACAGCGTCCCTGACGCCGGAGCGGCGCACCCGGTTGGCGGCGGCAAATAGATCCCGAATCTGCTCTCCCCGGGCGCCCAGCAGGGTTTCTAACCCAGGCTGCCCCAGGCTTTTTCCCGCCAGGATTTTATTCAGGTTGGCGCTAAAGAAGTTCATTTTAATTCATTCCTTTTTCGTCCAGCATGGCCAGCACCTCGGGGAAGGGATCCAGGGTTCGCCTGAGGATGCCGTGCATATAAGCAATCAAGACCCCGTAGTTGACTATGGGCACGCCGGCGGCCCGGGCGGTCATCATCCGGCTGAGCATTTCTCGGCGGTTAATCATGCAGGCACCGCAGTGGACAATTAACTTGTATCTGGCCAGACCGGGCGGCAGCTCAATGCCGCTGGACCAATGGAAATCCAGCTCCCCGCCCACATTCTGACGCAGCCAACGGGGAATTTTTACGGTGCCGATGTCGTCCGCCATTCGGTGGTGGGTGCAGGCCTCGGCAATTAGCACCGGGTCGCCGGGCCGCAGGTCATCCACCGCCAGTGCTCCGTCCACCAAGGTGGCCAGGTCGCCCTTATAACGGGCAAACAGAATAGAGAATGAAGTCATCGGTACGCCGGGCGGGGTGTCGGCGTTCACCTTGGCAAAAACCTGGGAGTCGGTAATCACCAGGGCAGGCGGCTGTGGCAGCCTTTGCAAGGCTGCTTGCAGTTCTGTTTCCTTGACCACCATGATCAGGCAGTCATGATCCAAAAGATCCCGGATGGTCTGCACCTGGGGCAGGATTAGCCTGCCCTTGGGGGCCGCCAGGTCGATGGGCACCACCAGGAGCGCCAGTTCCCCCGGGGGCACCAGGTCGCCGGCGATGGCGGGTGCCGTCCAGTCTTTGGGGGCCAGTTTGACCAAGGTCTGTTTCAACTCGCCGATGCCCTGGCCGGTAAGACCGCTCACCGCCATCCGGGGCACATCCGGCAGCCCAAGCGAAAAGGTATCCGGTTCGGACAGCAGGTCGGTCTTGTTAATCACCGCCAGCAGGGGCACCCGCTTTTGGGTGGCAGTGTCCATTACCTGTTGCTCCACTTCCCCGAAGCCCTGCAGTGGATCCACCACCAGCAACACCAAGTCAGTTTTTTCCAGCACGGCCAGGCTCTTGGCTACCCGTTTCCGCCCCAGTTCCCCGGTGTCATCAAGCCCCGCGGTATCAATGAGCACCACCGGGCCGATGGGCAGAATCTCCATGGATTTGTACACCGGGTCGGCGGTGGTGCCGGCCACGGGGGAGACGATGGCCAGATTCTGACCGGTCAGAGCGTTAATCAAACTCGATTTACCGACATTGCGCCGGCCCAACAAAGCAATGTGCAACCTGCCACCCCGGGGCGTATCGTGCATGGTGCCAGGTGTTGCAAGTTGGATTTGTTGCAAGTTGGAGTAAGAATTTTCCATGCAAACACTCCTGTCCTAATCTCACCGCGTTACCAGTGCGCTTTTTACCCGCACCCCGCCAATTTGGCCCAGTTTGCCTGTCAGGGCGCCTATTTCATCGGTGCTGCCATCCACAATCAACGAGATAACTGATAAACCTCTTTCCCGGTATGGAATGCCCATGCGCCCCACGATTACTTCCCCGTAGGCGCTAAGAATGGCGTTGATGGAGTTGGCTTTTTCCCTCTGTTCCACCACCAGGCCAATTACCCCGATGCGGCGTTCCACGCCCATATAAGTACCTCCCTTTGTTAATCCAGCTGATGTTGCATAGCATTCATGCCCTGGTTAAAATACCAAACGGTCTGTTCCCATAGGGAAACAGACCGTATCAAGGCCATTGTTATAACCTCGCCCCCTTTACCGCAGTACCGGTGGTACCTGTTTGCCTTAGGGTTTGTGATAAAGTTATTGGGTTCAGCCCTTCCATACAGGGTAAAAAATTCCCGCCCCAGTCAGGCCAATAGCAATCTCATTTGATTTTATGACCTTAAGGCCCCTTATTATTCCTTTGGCACAAATAAAATGAGTCAAGGAAGACTCCCCTGACCCATTTATTTGGTTTTGCCGAATAGCCTGGCGTAAATGGCCATATTTCTGAATTGGCGCCGCATTGTAGGTGAGGATAAGCGGTAAGCATCCAGCACTTCATCAAAGAATTGGTTGGCTTGGTGCCGGTTGCCGACTTGTTTGAAATACTTGCCGGCATCATAAAAAGTTTTTACCGCGCCATACCGTAATAGATTTGCGACTAATTCCTCGGAGTACTCATGCTTTACCAGGTATAGGTAAGGGTAGCCGTGGGCAATTTTAGGGTTTAGACTGATCGCTTCTTTTAACTGCTGCAGGCTTTCATCCCTTTGGCCAAGGTTAAAAAGGGCTGCACCCATGTAAAACCGGGCCAGGGCCGAATCATCCATTTTTACCAGGGCTTTTTCTAGGTATTCAACGGCTTGCTTATATTGACCATTTAAAAAATAAATTTCACCAAGTTCTAGTTGCGCATTGGCGTTATGTGGGTTAACCTGAACTTGACGCTTTAGTTCTGCCATATTTCTCCTGCGTCGCAGGGGGGCCATAAAATCAGGCAGGATACCAATAAATCTGCGGTCAAGGAAAATATAAATTAATATAATAATTAGCAGTGCCAGTAATGGGTTGCGCAGCAGCAGAGAAATAATTAAAAACAGTCCGACTGTTCTCAATGGTTATAATCACCGTCCTCGATACTAATCTTTTCATAGCCGAACCTTTTTATAACGAGGGAGTTATTTATGGCAAGACGTTACAAAAGAAGGGCATAATAGCATTCAATAGAAGTTTGCCGGTTTCCTTCCTTTTGTCAAAATAAGCTAAAAAACTTACGCGTATCTGGCGGTCCGGTGGTATCGCTCCGGTCGCTCTTGCAATTCTACTTGTTGTGTTTGGCAAGACGTTATTTTCATACACACTAATGGTGTAGTTACAGCGGCATGATGGTGTTATCGGAAGGTAAATGATTTTTAAGAGGGAGGATAATAATATGAATTTGCCCACCCGAAAGGAAATTCCCGAAGATTATAAGTGGCGGTTGGAGGATATCTACCCATCTGATGAACTATGGGAACAGGACTTCCGCCACGTTGAAAAGATGATTGGTGCAGTTGAGGCCTACCGGGGCAGGCTCGGAGAATCGGCTCAGATTATGCTGGAGGCTTTTCGGACCCAGGAACAGGTTGAACAAATTAACGAAAAGGTATATACCTATGCCCGGATGAGACGGGACGAAGACAATGCCAACCCCACCTACCAGGCATTAACCGACCGGGCGGAAAGTTTAAGTACCCGGCTGCAGGCGGCTAATTCTTATTTCGTGCCCGAACTGCTGAACTTGCCGGAGGGGACTCTGGAGCGTTTCCGACAGGATGATCCGGGACTGGACCTTTATCATTTTGCTTTGGAAGAAATTTACCGGCAAAAACCGCACACCCTATCCGCTGCCGAAGAGAAGATCATTGCCCGAGCGGAAGAAATTACCCAGGCCCCGGAAAACATCTTCAGGATGATTAACAATGCCGATATGACCTTTCCGCCCATCAAAAATGAAACTGGTGCAGAGGTGCAGGTTACCAACGGCCGGTTTATTCAGTTCCTGGAAAACATTGACCGCCGGGTTCGCCGGGACGCCTTCCAGTCTCTTTTTAGTTCCTACCGGAATCTTACTAACACCTTGGCTGCAACGCTGGGCTCCGGCGTTAAAAAAGATGTTTTTTACGCCCAGGTGCGTAAGTACCCGTCGGCTTTGGAAGCATCGCTTTTTGCCGACAATATCCCGCCCCAGGTCTATGAAAACTTGATTCAAACGGTGCGCCGCAATCTAGATCAGATGCACCGCTATCTGGCCCTGCGTAAAAAACTGCTCCAACTGGATCAACTGCATTTCTATGACCTGTATACCCCGGTGGTTAAAGATGTGCAATGGAGCATTCCCTATAATGAAGCAGTTGCATTAGTTAAGGCAGGATTAGCCCCACTGGGGGATTCCTATGTGGAAACCATGAGCCAGGGAATAAATAATGGTTGGGTGGATGTGTACGAAAACAAGGGTAAAACCAGCGGTGCGTATTCCTGGGGCCCCTATGGAGTGCATCCTTATGTATTGTTAAACCACCAGGAAAACTTAAGCAATGTTTTTACCCTGGCCCATGAAATGGGGCATGCCATGCATTCAAATTACGCATCTGGCGAACAGCCCTATATATACGCCCATTACAAAATTTTTACCGCTGAAGTTGCTTCCACGGTAAACGAGTCATTGCTGATGGACCACCTGCTTAAAACGGTCACCGAGCGGGATAAAAGACTGTATTTGCTGAACCATTACCTGGAGCAGTTCCGCGGCACTGTTTTCAGGCAAACCATGTTTGCCGAGTTTGAAAGCATCACTCATCACAAAGTAGAAACCGGGGAAGCCCTGACTCCCCGCCTGCTCTGTGATGTATACCGTCAGCTTAATGCCGATTACTATGGAACCGGAATAGTTATGGACGAGGAAATTGAAATGGAATGGGCTCGGATTCCACACTTCTATTCGGCTTTCTATGTTTACAAATATGCCACCGGTTTTTCGGCAGCCACCGCTTTAACCAAACAAATTCTTGAGCAGGGGGAGCCGGCGGTAAACCGCTATCTCAGTTTCCTTAAAAGTGGGGGTTCGGATTACCCGCTTAACCTATTAAAGGCAGCCGGTGTGGATATGACCACGCCGCAGCCGGTGCAAGCAGGGCTGGATAAATTTGCGCAGCTGCTGGATGAAATTGAAGAACTGTTAGCCTAAACTAAAGGAATTAAAAAAACCGTGCCGAAATATAAAGGTAAACGTCTACATCTAGTACAACATCTAGGAAATATTTAATAAGTGCTTGACACTCCGTTAATTCGAGATAATTGGCAATTTGGCAGTATCAGCATTGGAGCGGACTGTTTAGGTGTACAGACAGTCCGCTTATTTGTTGATCTGTAACCTAAAAAATCTATGAGTATTTAGTGCGCCGGAGGTAATTTTATGGGAACGGAACTGGATTTAAATGAAGCCCTGTCCAATCACTTTCACTTTGAAAACTTTCGCCCGGGGCAAAAAGAAGTGATTGAGGCGTCTTTGGCCGGGGACGACGTACTGGCAGTTATGCCCACCGGCAGCGGGAAGTCCCTCTGCTACCAGCTTATGGCCTTGCTGCTTCCGGGCCTAACTCTGGTTATCTCCCCCCTGGTGGCACTGATGAAGGATCAGGTAGATAATTTGCATGAAAAGGAATTTTTCCAAGCTACCCTGCTTAACAGCCAACTTAACGCCGAAGAGTACCGGCAGAGGATGCGCGGTATCCGCAGCGGCGAATATAAAATTGTTTATGTAGCGCCGGAGCGGCTGCGCAACAAATATTTCAACGAGCTAATCAAAGAATTAGTGGTGGATCTGCTAGTGGTGGATGAAGCCCACTGTGTATCCCAGTGGGGTCACGACTTTAGGCCGGACTACCTCTGGATTGGGAATTTTTATGGGCAACTTAAACAGCGCCCGCGGATTATGGCTCTTACCGCTACGGCCACGCCCACTGTCCAGCGAGACATTCTGGAACAGTTGGGTATATCCGACGCCAAGAAAGTGTCGGCAGGCAGTGACCGGCCCAATCTTTACATAACCGCCCAAAGGGTTGACGGCGAGACGGCCAAGCAGTCGACACTGCGGGCTTTTCTCAGCGAACAGAGCGGCAGCGGCATTATATATGCCGCCACTAGGAAAGAGACTGAGGCAGTAGCCGCCTGGGTTAAGGACTCGCTGGGGATTGCTACGGGCTGCTACCATGCCGGTTTGGCACCCGCCCAGCGCGCCAGGGTACAGGACGCATTTATTAAGGAAGATTTCAAAGTGGTGGTAGCTACCAATGCTTTTGGTATGGGTATCGACAAGGCCAATATCCGTTTTGTTGTCCACTACAACCTGCCGGCCTCCCTGGAAGCCTATTACCAGGAAATTGGCCGGGCGGGGCGGGACGGTATGCCGGCCCAATGTAAGCTGCTGTTTTCCTTAAAAGATAAAAGACTGCAGGAATGGATTATTGAAAACGATACTGTTACCCGGGAGGACCTGGCCCTTTTCTGGCGGGCCTGCGCCAGAAACGCCAACGGCAGCGGGTCTGCGGTGCCGCTGGTTGAACTGGAACGGGAGGGCATGACCGAAACTAAACTGCGGCTGGTTGTCAGCATGCTTGAACGGCTGCAGGCTCTCAGGCTGACCGATCGGGACGAAGAGCACCTTTATTTGGAACCGGGGAAGCGCCCGGCGGCCGGGGCGGTGCAGGATGCCCTGCTGGAAGTGGAAAACCGTTTGGCCTATCGCAAAGATAAACTCACTGCCGTGGTGTACTGGGCCAATACCACTTTCTGCAGAAGAACAATGTTGTTGGATTACTTTGGAGAAGAGCCGGAAGGCAAGGCCCAGCCCTGCTGTGACAATTGCCTGGCCAGTGCAGCAGGTGACCTTGAATACTCCAAGGACCCGCTGATGATACTGGCCTGCGTGGCTGAACTGCGACGGGGAGTGGGACGCAAAAAACTGGCAGATATTCTCCGGGGCGCCGCCACCGCTAATGTGTCGGCCTTTGGGTATGACAGGATGATTTATTACCGCAGTCTGGCCGGCCAAAGCGGAAAAACGATCCTGTCCTTGATAGACTGCCTTCTGGCGGATGGTTTTCTGGCTTTAAACGGCACAGAATACCCGGTGGTGGTTTTAACTGCGCAGGGCAAAAAAGCACTAAAAAGCGGTAAACCCCTGCCGATAATGATTAAGAAAAAATCCCCACCTGTGCTTGCTGATGTAGAAAAAAGTGAATCACTGACATTGGATGAAGAGCGGCTGTTGTCCGCACTGAAAGAGTATCGCAGCAATCTGGCCAGGGAAGAGCAAAAGCCGGTCTACGTATTCTTTCACAACAGCGTGCTTGAGGAATTAGCCAGGGTTCGGCCCGGCACCCTGGCGGAGCTGCAGGCCATCAAAGGGCTGGGCGAAAAAAAAGTCTCCGCCTACGGAAATGAGCTGCTGTCTATTATTGGGCGGTACTTATAAATTAAATATTATTATGGTTTAAGGTTTTAGTTTTATCTATGGCTCGGTATTGGCACATATTTGGTTTTTCAATTTTCAATGCTATAAATGTGGCTTAAATAGTTGTATGCATTTGCAAGCAATGCCGGCTTCTATGGTCGGCCATATTTTAAAATAAATAATGAAAGAGGTTTAAACATGACAGGACAAGATATACAAACGGAAGCAATCGGCACATGGATGAACAAAAATGAGCTGGAAAAAAATCTGTCCATTGGTATGTATGGGCCTCCGGAACTTAAACATGATGAAAAAACTCATTACCTGGGGGAATTCAAGGAACGGGTTATCAGGCTGCTGACCAGGAAGCAGGTAGCCGAACCTGCCGTTTACCCGGAAATAGTTGAGGCTCTAAAGGACAAAAGGGCCGTCAGGCTGGTCATCAGTGGCGATATTGTGGATAGTTTTGTTGAAAAATACGAGGCTCTGGCCCGGGGATTGGGAAAATCATACACAGTGGTGCATGACCCGGAGCTTAAAGGGGAAACCGGGTTGGCCGTGGTCAGCAGAGATGCCGTGGACGTAGAAAAAATTAATGTTCCGGATCGGGAACTAAGGTTAAGTAAATTGGGTCTTTCTAAAACTTTAATTAATGCTGCGGGAAAAAAGGTTTGCCCACATTGCTTAGAAGAAATTATTCATGCTGACCCCGGTGAAACAATAAATTACCAAAAGCTTACTTGGTCAGATCGTTTTTGGGGGGAGCATTGCCTGGGATGTGTACATAAACCGAATTAAATAGCACCTCCATCGGTTCACGGGTTAAGCTATTGCTCATAAAATTCATGACCCCGGCCACGAAAAAAAAGCAGGCTACTGTTTTCGCTTGGCGAAAAAGTTACCTGCCCCTTTGGGGGAACCATGCCAGGGTCAGAGTTTAGCTTTGCAATTTAATCGGCTCTGCATTGTTATTAGTGGCCTCCAACATTCTTTCCCGGTAGTAATAGGCCAGTACTGCCTCGGCAAAGGTGACCATTTTTTTGGTCATCCCCCCGCCAACCTCACCGTTTTGCCTGCTGGGTAACGCACCTTTATCTAAAAACTCATAATCAGGCAGCCCCAACTCAGCGGCCATATCATATTTAAACTCATCCAGGGCTGGTTTAACAAAGGGCCGCAGTTCCCGGGGAACCAAACTGGTGCTGGAAGTTATTTTCATGAGGTCCGTTATGGTGTGCTTGTCTACTGTAGCTACCAGTCCATTTTCCATAATAGTTTCACCTCGGTATTTTTTTTAAAGAAATTTTAGAATAACCAAAATTCATTATTATTATTCCTATTTAAAAAATAATTATGCTAAAAATTAAAGATATTATTTGACATTTAACTGGTTAAAAAAACCAGGTTATGCCGAAACAACTGTTTTAGCGAATCAGAAAGTAGACCAAAAATGGGACAGGCTGCTTTTCGGTTTTTGAAAAAACATGCCTGTCCCCGAGGACACTGAAAAATTTAATTAGTATGGCAAGTAGCCAAGATTGTCATTCTGAGCGCAGCGAAGAATCTAAGTTTTTAAGCGGCTTTAGAGATTCTTCATTTCACTTCGTTTCATTCAGAATGACACGGACCTAGACTTTTTCAATGCCCTTCTGTCCCCTTTTTGTTTTTTACTTTAAGTATCCAGCCACAAGTTCCGCGATATCTTTCGCCTTTATGTTTTCGGTTTGCTCACATTCCTTAAGACCATCTTCAATCATGGTTAAGCAAAACGGGCAGTTTACAGCTATAACTTCCGGTTGGGTTGCCAAAGCCTGCTCGGTTCGCATCACATTAATACGCGTACCAATGCTTTCCTCCAGCCACATCCTGCCTCCACCTGCGCCACAGCAGAACGCCCTCTCTTTGTTTCTATCCATTTCCACCATCGAAACACCGGATAAACCTTTTATAATTTGACGCGGAGCTTCATATTCGTTGTTATAGCGACCAAGGTAGCAGGAATCATGATAAGTTAATTTTATTGGTTCATTAGCACCCGACAATATAACCTTTTGTTCATTAAGTAGGTTATTAATAAACTGAGTATGATGGATGACCTCAAAGTTAGCGCCGAAACGCGGATATTCATTTTTCAAGGTATTAAAACAATGGGGGCAGGCGGTAATGATCTTTTTAACCCCATACTCGTTAATCGACTCAATATTCTCTTCCACCAAGGATTGGAATAAATACTCGTTGCCTAACCTCCGGGCTGAGTCGCCGCAGCATTTTTCTTCGCTGCCCAGAATAGCAAAACTTACTCCGGCTGCTTTTAATATTTTGACCAGAGCAGCAGTTACATTTTTAATGCGGTCATCAAAGGAACCGGCGCATCCTACATAAAGCAAATATTCTACATCTTTGTTTTCTTCCAACGTTTGCACACCCAGCTCTAGGGCCCAATCGCCCCTATTTGACCAACTAATTCCCCACGGGTTGAAGTTACGTTCAAGGTTAGTAAAGGCCAATTGAGCTTCCGCAGGAAATTCGCTTTGGTCTAAAACTAGGTTACGCCTTAAATCTATAATTTTGTTAATATGTTCATTTAGCTGAGGACAGTGCTCCTGGCAGGCATAGCATGTCGTACAAGACCAAATGATGTCCTCGCTAATTGCATTACCAGCCAGTTCCGGTAAATCAACTTGCTCGCCTCCAGGGCTGGGCAGGTTTTCTTTAATTGCAGCAATTAATTGCTTTGGCGATAATGGTTTTCCGCTCAGGTAAGCCGGGCAGTTATCCTGGCAACGTCCGCATTCCGCACATGCAAAACAGTCAAGTAATTGCTTCCATGTATAATCAGTTACCTTGCTAACCCCGAAATTATCTTCTTCCTCATTTTCCAAGTCCAGATCCCTTATGGAACCACCCCTGGGTTGCAGGTTACGCAAGTAAATGTTTATCGGTGCCGCTAAGGGGTGCACAAGATGTGAATAACGGAAGAATACCATTAAACCAAGTGCTAAAGCCACATTTACCCACCAGAATATTTCATATAATCCCTGGCGCAAGGATTGGTTCATGGTTTCTAAAAGAACAGCCAGGGTGCCTGAAACTGGTGCCAGAGCATAACGCCCTTCACCAACTGCAACTGCGTTTGCGCCGCTAGATATAAAATAGCTCAATACCATTAAAACTATGCCCGCTATTAAGGCTACAATGACCCTTTCTTCAGACCAATCGCCAACTCCCAACCGGGGTACTTTGGCTACGTATCTACGATATGCTGAAACAAGCATGCCAACCGCGGCCAGCACGCCAAACACATCAACAAACATATAAAAATAAGGACTTTGGCCTAAAAAAGGCAATGTTGTCCCGGGGAATAACCCCTCTAATATAAATTGAATAATACCTAAAGAAAAAATTACCAACCCCCAGAAAATCATGATGTGCATTAAGCCTGCACCGGGCTCTCTAAGCAATCTTCTCTGGCCCAGCACAATAGCAAGAGTCCCTGATACTCTATTCCCCGGTTGGTCAAACCTATTTTCGGGCTTTGCTAAAGCCAATATGTTGTAACGTTCCTTCAAGCCCATGACAAAAGAATACATAGCAAAAACAGTCATCAATACAAATACAACAATTTTTACAGTTAACATGTTGACCCACACCTCACCAAATATTTTTCTATTACTTTTTCCATTTCATTAATTCACAGTATATTACTACCCGTTCCAGTTTAATGGTTAATAAATTAAACATATAGCAAGTAACCGACAAAAAATCAATTTGATGGCTACCCCAATTTGATGGTTCCCCAGGATGGGATTAAATCTAATTGGTTTGTCCGAAGTGAAAATACGCACGCATAGAAGGTAATATTCTACATATCAGCGAAAATGACATTGTAGACAGTTTGGATATTAAAACCTTTGCATCAACCTTTGACCATCGAAAAGGTACCCGCACTGGATGGAAGGAGAAAAACTCAAGTTGTTTATGGACTGATAAGTAGATTTATAAGTTATGAAAAGGAAATGATTGGGTTTTGAGAGCCGATTATAGGAGCACAGAATTATAACAACTGAATAATCAAGGAGGAGTCGTTATTCTATTAGAAAGACTAAAGCAATTACCGTTTTTTTATGGTTGGGTTGTACTTGGTTTAAGCTTTTTAGGTCTTTTTGCAACTTTTGGTATCCGTGCTTCATTTGGTGCCTATGTAATACCTTGGGAACAAGAATTTGCTACTAGTAGAACTACTGTTACTTTCATTTCAACGTTAAGCTTAATAACTTATGCAGCTTTTCAACCTATTGCAGGGAAGCTCAGTGATAGATATGGTACTAGGCTTATTTTAGCAGTTAGCTTATTTTTAGCTGGAACTGCCCTAGTTTTGGCCAGTGTGGCTAACCAGTTATGGCAGCTAGTATTATTATATGGAATCGTCGCTTCAATTGGACTAGCTGGTGCTTCTAATGTGACGGCCAGCGCTATCGTTGCTCATTGGTTTGTTGAAAAAAGAGGCCTTGCTATGGGTCTTGTTCTCTCGGGTATGGCAGTAGGTCAACTTGTTGTGACACCAGTTTCGCTTTATTTAATTGCAAACTATGATTGGCGATTAAGTATGTTTGTAATTAGTCTTATTATTTTAATTATTCTACCTGTTTGTTATATGTTTGTAAGATCAAAGCCTGAGGATATAGGTTTACGACCATACGGAGAAAAAGATGAAGCTGTAGCCGAACAAGCTTCATCCTCATCTGTAGGGAAAATTAATAGTGACTCAATTTTTGCTGTTATGAAAGAACGTGCTTTTTGGCTGTTAACAATACCATATTTTATTTGTGGGTTTACAGATGTTGGACTGATAGGTACTCATTTTATCCCTTTTGCTGAGGAAAAAGATTTTCCGATTATAATTATTGGTACTGTAATGGCTATTATTGCCTCTTTTAATATAGTAGGAACAATAGGCACGGGGTATCTTTCCGATCGGTTAAATCGCAGTAAATTATTGGCAACGATTTATTGGATTCGTGGAGTAATGTTTATTCTGGTCATAACTGCCGAAAGTCCAGCAGCCTTATATGTTTTTGCAGTGTTATACGGGGCTACAGAGATGGCTTCAATCGCACCTACTAGTTCCTTATGTGCCCATTTATTTAAGCAATATTCCATTGGAGCAGTTTTTGGTTTTGTGTCAGTGAGTCATCAGCTTGGTGCAGCCGTGGGTTCTTTAGTGCCTGGTGTATTATACGACCTAACTGGTTCATATTCAATTGTATTTATAATTTCCATAATTCTATTATGGGGAAGTGGATTGTTAGTAAGGCTAGTTCCTGATACACCAAAAATTAGTGGTGAGTCCATGGTAGTGAGGAACACACTTAGCAAAAAAGTATAAAATATGACCTACAAGTCATGAAATTTTAATGTGGAGATATGGTACCTGTTACTATTTCTGTTATGCCGATAATGTATTTACTGATGATGCGCGGCCATAAGCACGATAGCCATGCTGGTTGCGATAAAACTATGGCCAAAGGGCCAAATGACTCATCCGGTCAAAACTAAGGAGCATATTGATATGCTCCCCGCAGCACCACCTACCTCTGCGCAGCGCAGGGGTTATTTATATCTTTCCGGCGACGCGGCCACCCGGAAGCGGCAAGCCGGCGCATGCCGGCATTGACGAGTCGGTAGATTTAAATACTTTTTTTGTACAATTGAAGGATATTTTAACAATCTGTTGTATCTTTTAACGTTAATGGCATTTTTTCTATTAACTATCAGTGACAACATTTCAACCACATTGACATCCTCATGCCGGGCTTTCCTGCTTGTAAATTGAGGAATCAGCCCTTTAATCGGACAATCAGTTTTATACTTTTCTTTGTTCTGTAATTACTAAATAGTAAAAAGAGTGAGCAATACGCCGATGCGCCGGGCGGCACGTTGGCGTTCAATTGCAAGACAAGTAAGGAGCAACTTCCTGATGAACAATGAATTAATTGTAATAGGCGTGGCCTCGGACGGCTCGGTGGAACAATGGGATGGGTTGAGCACGCCGCCAGGCATTCTGTTGCGCTGGTTCCATGGCTCCCTGGGTTTCCCGCAATTCGGCTATGATGTTTTTCGGGCCAAAATTACGGATTATACCGTACTTGATTGGGCTCAGTTGGCTGAACGTATTTTCGGTCAGGAAAGCTATAAAAGCCCGGATGGGCTTGTTTTAACCTGCCGGCAGGGATTTCAATTTGCCGGTTATCAAGGCCTTCTCGGGCTTAAAATTACTCCAGACAATCCGGTTACCTTTACTTTTCCTGATTCCGCTTGGTTTCTGTCCATTCAGACAGCCCCAGTGTCGGGCAGTGAAATTGTAGTGAAACTATTCGTAGCCGGTACGGTCCGTGAAACATGCGTTTTGAATGCCGTCAATCCCGGGGCAACCTGGCGCACGCGAGGGATTGACCGGGTGGAATTGTCCGGTCAGGGTATTTGCACAAAGTTTACTTATCAATTAATCACCTCCATAACCGGCTGGCAGCTGGTTCATCATGCCTGTTTGCCGGTGACCGCTCCTGCTTACGTGAGTGGATCCAGTTGGAGCGGGTCTGATGAGGACGAGGCCCAACGCCGCCTGCCTCCCAAAGCAGATTGGAACGGCCGTTACGGCCAGGCTTTTAAAGAACTTTATCCTTATTTGCAATGTCTTGCCACGGGGAAGCCGCTGCCTGATTTGCCACCCGCGGCGCAAACCGGGCTAGATGTACCTTCGCTAAATCTTACTGTAGCTGAGGCTATTGAGACCGCCATGCTGAACCCCCATGTAGCGCGCATGTTGGGTACCGCCTGGGATGATCCGCTGGGGGGAAAGCTGGATGGCCAATCTTATGCTTATAAGGTTGTGGGCAGCTGGCAGGGAACTTTGCACCAGTGGCTCTTCAGATCGCCCAAGATTTTGAATGTGCTGGCTGATAATGGTGTCCACATTGACATTCTTAATACCCTTTATGAGAAAAAACCAGGTCGAAGCGGATGGAACGTCTCTCTGCCGGTCCGGGGGAGAATGGCGATTATGGTGGAAAAGCCGTGCACGCATCTGTCGCTGATGCTCACCACCGCAAATGATTTGCATTGGCAGACCATTGATCAAAAGGGCCGGCTGATTGACCGGGGTGTTTTTAAGGCCTTGAAGCGCTCGGCCGAGCTGAAGGTTCGGGGCGACAGGCTATACCAGCTCCAATTGCTCGGCCCGGCCGAATTTAATTTGACGCAATTGCGACTGCAGGCTCCGCCGGTGGAGCGCGTCGCGCTGCTTCCCTGTGTAGTGGCGCAGGAACCCGGGGCGCCATCCGGACCGCAGCATCTGTACAAGGAAGTCCTTCAGGCCGGGAATGCCGTGCGCTCCTTGGAAGCGCACCTGCATTGGCCTTTGTCACTGGCCTCGTCCGGGGCGATTTCTGAAATCAGCCCGGTATTTTACCAAATGGCGGGGGTCCAGCTTAGTGACGACCCGGACCAACCCGCTCCTCAACTTCCCGGCTTCAGTCGAAAGTTTTTCCTTCATCAAGACGAGTTGCTGATGGTTTCACCCCAGGCCGCCGCTGCGGAGCAGCCCTGCTTTTTTATCGACCAGCCCCTGGTTGAAGGCTGGCGTTGCTGGTGGGTGAGGGGTGTAGACCTGTTTGGGCGCGTAAGCGAACCATCCGTGCCGGGACTCGCGCAGATTATAGATAATGCACTGCCACCCGCCCCCTCTTTACTGTTGGCGGAGTATGTTCAGCATGGACTGACGGCCGGTCAGCAGAGCCTCGCCGGGTATTCTGCCTTTGGCCGGGCCTGGTTGGAGGCGCATCCCGGCGGACAGGCAGTGGTGGTTGGCTGGGGCTGGACGCCGGAGATTGCACTGGACTGGCCGGATGTGGATTGTTTCCAGGTATATGTACGGCGGCCTCAAGCAATTGTGGCTGCCTATTCTGACGACCCCACATCCTGGGGGCCGGTTCGCGCGGCATTGGCTCCAGTTGCAACCTGCCTTGCAGGAGAAGTCAAGCACGTCTCTAATGGTATTCCAAAGGTTACGCTTACGGTCGTCGAGACGGTCGATACGGCCCATACGGTTTACCAAACCGATATTTCCCTGGATCTGGGCCGGGGAGCATTGTTGGGAGCTTTACTAACAACAGCTAATGGTGATACTGCGGGCATGATTGTGGGACATGGAGAAGGCCCGCGCATTATGATTACTCTGGAACATTCGGAAAACCAACCGCCCGAACCTGAAACTTATACTCTTGCTCAGGGAAGCGGCAAGTTTTTTACAATAGAAACAAACATTCAAGCCGAGCCCCTGGACCCGGATCAGTTTCACCGGCGTATCAGCGGGGTCTTGGTAAAAGAAGAGCAGCGCTGGGCGGTCCTGTACCAGGAATCCGGCCGCTTTCTTTGCCTGGGTGACAATCTGCCGGCACCAGGGGACTGCATCGCCTGGTTTCCAGCCTACCTGATAGCCATCAAGGACAACAATTTCGGTCCGGATCCGGCAGGCACAGGGTTACCAGTGGCTTACGCCCAGGTAGCGGTGCGCTCGGTGCGACGCTGGAAGCAGCGGCCACTGACTTCGGATTTTAGCCGGCCCGGGATCTTAAGCGCGGTGGACTGCGCAAAGCCCAATCCGCCCCAAATGGACTCCCTGCCTTGCGGGCCTTTCTGTGCGCAGCTGGCCACCAGGGCGGACTGGTACGGTATTTCGCGTTTTACTCTAAGTTGGGAAACCAGACCTGGCGAAACCTATCTGGTTTATCGCGCTTTGCATGAAGCCGTATTTGCGCTCGACCGGCAAGACCATGGGGAGGGGCCGAATGCCACAGCGCATCCTTTCCCCAATGATCCGGATCTGGTTTGGCCGGCAGAGGTTTATGCCGATATTATCTCAGACCCTAATTGTAAAAGAATAGTACAGGATGATTTCGCGCTGCTGGATGATGCTCTGCGCAGCGGGATTGATGCGGATATCCGGAATATCTACCGTGAACTACATGCCGACACTCAGCGTCTTCTGGCAGGACAAGCTTGTGTGGAATCCGCCTATTCACTGCGGCATGGTCATCCGCTGACTACCGAACAAGTACCTTTTGCAGATGAATTTGACGGCCGCTCCCGGGCGCACTGGTTTTACCGGGTCACAGCTATTTCTGTATCCGGGGTGGAAAGCGCCAAGACAGAGCCCACACCGCCCATCTGCTGCCCGGATGTGGTGCCGCCTTCCGCTCCGCAAATTCAGATGGCTTTGGCGACCGAAGGGGCGGTGCGGCTGCAGTGGCAACGCTCGCCCGAACCGGATGTAGTGGCCTATCGCATTTACCGCAGCGGCGACGAAAACGCTGCCGCTGATGTGCGCAGCATGCAGGAGGTAGTACGGGTAACCACACCCTCGAGTGTTTCCGGACATCCTACCTGGCGGGAATACGCCGATCCCGCTCCGGGTGGGAAGGACTGGTTTTACCGGATCGTGGCCGAGGATGATTCCGGCAACTGTTCCCGGCCCTCGGATATCCTGCGCGGCCGGGCCTTGCTAGTGCCGCCGACGCCTCCGGTGTGGAACCCGCCTGTGCGTGTTTCGGGAAGCAACCCGGATAAAGTAATGTTATCTTGGACGGTTGAAGTAATTAATAAAGATCCCCGGCTGGCCTGCCTGGTGGAACGGCGCGTGGCCGGAGGCAGTTTATGGACGGGTATATCCGGCTGGCTTCCCCGTGGTGTTTATAACTTTGAAGATACTCCGCCGGATATCGCTTTGGCGTGGGAATATCGTTTGCGAGTGCGTGATCATTTTGGACAAATGGCCGGTGATTGTCCCCTTGTTCAATTGCCTGCCATTTCATGAGGTATAATCAATGTCTATATTAAGTGATCTGGAAAACAAGTTTTTGCTACAGCCCTCTGAGGTGTCCACAGTGTTTCCCATCCATTCAGGAAACACCGTAGTGACACCACTCATTGATGGGATTCCTTATTTTACGCGCGTATATGCGGCTATGCAGGCTTGCCGGAATTCCCAGGATGCCATTTATATAGTTAACTGGGTGTTTGACGATTTATTCCATCTGCCTCCAGATGATGAGGTTTTAGGACAATTTCTCGTTGCTCAGGCCGGGAAGGGTGTGGATGTCCGGGTGCTGGTTTCTGTTCCGCGCTGGTTTATTGGGAATATGACCGCCGGCGCTACAAATCTGAGCGAAACCTTATTGAATATTTTTAACTGGATGGCTGATACGGCGCTGCCAGGTTTTGTTCGCCATCAAGTCCAGGCGACTGCACGAGCTGCCCGGCGCCTGCGCCAGTTGGGTCCGCCTTCCTGTCCGCTTTCCGGTCGCGTGCTCATGGATTGGTCCGGTCTTCAATCCCATCATGCAAAATACATTATCGTTAAAACCGGGGATGGGCTGACTGCTTTTACCAGCGGCATGGATTTTAAACCCGACCGCTTGGATGTGCCTGAGCATCCATATATCCCGGGATGGCATGATGCGGGAGTCGAACTGCATGGAGAGGCCGCCTTGAGTTTTTGGAAAGATTTTCAAAACCGTTGGCAGGAATGCGCGTCGCTGCCGGGCATTTTTATGCAGTTGGAAGAGGAAATCGGCCCCGAGTTGTTCAACGGCGCAGCTGTAGCACCTGCTCCTGTGCCCGTTCCCAAACCACAATTTTCTTCTATGACCAGTGTTCAAATTTTAAGATCGTACCCTAAAGAGAAAATACTAAAAATGTGGGGGGAAGGTAGAAACACTCCCTGGCAGTATCTACCTGTTGGGGGAGTCAAAGAAATAATGGCCGGCATGAAAAAGGCGATTGGTCAAGCACAAAATTATATCTACATTGAATGCCAGACCCTTAACCTTGGCAATTCTCTTTTCCAAATGCATGAAAGTTTGTTTCCTAGCCTTGTAGCTGCAATCAACAGGGGTGTAAAGGTTATTTTCGTCACTTCCGGGTATAAAGCGCCTGACGCTCCTTTGCCTGATGGTCCCTACAATACAGCGCCCAGCGCTGAAATACAACAAAGTATTATTAATCAAATTCAGCCCGGAAATAACAATTTTGTCATGTATCGTCTAAATGATTTAATTGTCCACGCCAAGATTATCTTGATTGATGATGTTTTTCTGGCTATCGGATCAGCTAATTTCTGGGATACCTCGATGAAGGGTTTGGAAAGCGAAGTACATGCTTTTATAGTGGATGCCGGCACACTTATACGGGACTTTAGGGTGCAGCTTTGGAAAGAACACGTTTACCTGGATCCAGCGGATCCCTCTTACAGCTATTTAATACCGGATTTACAGGATTTAAGCCGAGCCTTGTCCCTATGGCGCCATGAATGGGGAACGGGAATTCGGTTTACTGCACCCGGGCCTGCATTGGTCCGGATTTCACCCTGATGGGAGCTGGCGAATAATGGCTGACCGAATTTTTTATCCGTTGCATGAAATTGTTGAGCTGGATGGCTGGCCATTGGCCAGTTGTCTTCCGGAAAATCTGCAGCATGTTTGGGTGACATCCCCGGTTCCGGATTGCAGTGCGAAAACACTCGAAATCAGTGTCCTGCTAAAACAGGAGCTGGGTTTAAAGCTGCCGGGGATTGATTTCATGTCGGTGGTTTTAGCACCCGTACAAGGGGGAACGGCCCTGGATTTGCTCTTAACTGCCTCACCCCTTGGTTTTTTTATCAAGCAATCCTCAGTGGTCCTACGTATTGATGCAGATATACTCCATCCTGTTGATGCGGATAACCACCCATTACCTGAAGCTAAGACATTAGATATTGTCTTAGGTGTATTGGACGTCGGTGTGAATGCGGATGGGGATTTTTTTCTTGATTTTCACGGTGCCGTCAGTGTCCCTCGGTGCATGCTGGGCTCTTCGGGCGTGATACTCCAGATTTCACGGGCACGTTGGCTTTCCTCCTCTTCAACAAACCTGCCGCCCAATACACCTGCCTGGTTCACCGGCCTATTCCTAGATGATGTGGAAGTCATTATTCCCGGGCTCCCCGGCACGTTCCGCCTGGATGACGCTTTCATCGGCACGGGCGGTTTCTCCGGCAGAATTTCGCTAACTAACTTGACCCTTGCCTGGGACAGCGCCGAACAAGAATTTCAGGGTGACCTGGCTGGAGAGCTGTTTGGATTCAAGGGTGGGCTGAAGGAAGTCGTCCTGGAATTCAAGCAGAGCACTCCCACCGGCTGTAATATTACGGGCGATGTTTATATACCTTATCTGGAAAAACGGGTGGGTCTGACCCTGGGCCTCACCGGGAACGGCGGATTGACCGCGGCGGCCGGTGTGCCATTTTCCACCAGCACGGATCCAGATGACGATTCAGCGGCCCAGGCGCCTGACACCGATGAATATCTGATTAGCGTCAAACTGGGTGATTTCTTTGAATTTGACGTTTCTACCCTCAAATTTGAAGTGCCTTCCCAAGGTCCCGCCGCGGTGGAGTTGAGCGGCCGGACGCAAATCAAATTCAGCGAAAAAACCCCGCCTGTTTCCTTCAAAGGTCTGCGCATCGACAGTGATGGCCATGTCTCGATCAACGGCGGCTGGCTGGATCTGGAACGCCAGGAGTTAATTAATTTCAATGGCTTCTCTTTGGAAATTTCCAAAATCGGTTTCGGCGCTTTTGACAACGGTCGCTACTGGATCGGGTTGAACGGCGGATTGCATTTGGCCCAGGGCCTGCCCATGGGCGCTTCGGTGGAAGGACTGCGAATTTCGTGGGATCCGAAAGCACCCAGGCCTTTTGAAACTCTTTCCGTAAGTCTCGACGGCATCGGGCTGGAACTTACGGTTCAAAATGTGTTTTCATTTGTAGGTGAGGTGGCCTTTTTCAATGATGACCAGGGAAAAGGATTCCGCGGTCATGTCAAGCTAAGCCTGATACAGCTTAAACTCACCGTGGATGCGGAGATCGTGGTTGGTCGCAGCCAGGACAATATTCCTTTCTTTTACTTCTATTTGTCAGTGGATCTGCCCACCGGCATCCCACTGGGCAATACCGGAGCCGCCTTCTTTGGTTTTCAGGGGTTGCTTGCCCGGCACATGGCACCCAACAAGCGTGCCGATGAGCAGTGGTATTACGGCTGGTATCTGCGTGCGCCCAAAGGTGCCACCTCCGGAAAGAAATGGGGATTTGAGCGCGATGCCTTTGCCGTGGGGCTGGGCACCACCATTGGCACCAATTCCGACAACGGTTTTATCGTGCACGTCCGGGTGCTCCTGGTAATCGTGCTTCCCGGCCCGCGCTTGCTTCTGGAAGGCAAAGGCAATTTCGTCAAGCAGCGCGGCGGCAATACCATGGAAGGCGCCTTTGAAGCTCTCCTGGCGTTGGATTTCAGCGCCAGGCTGTTTCAGTTCAACTTGGCGGTTACATTTAAGATCAAGGACTTGCTGGATGTGACAGCCGGCACGGATATCGCCTTCTCCTGGGCTCCCACCCCGCCTGCGGACTGGTGGCATGTTTATATGGGTGAAAAAAGCCCGTCTGAAAAGCGTTGCCGGGCGAATCTGTTGTCCATCGTGCAAGGTTATTCCTATTTCCAGCTCTGGCGCGACCGCATGCTCCTGGGCGCCTGGATCGGGATTGAAAAAGATTGGCATTTCGGGCCCGTTCATGCCTGGGTTAAGGCGTCCCTGGATGGAGAGGCCGATGTTCGTTATATAGCCGTGCCGCCCTCCACCGAGCGGGCCATTCAGTTCGAGGCATACCTGCACCTGGGCGGCAGCGCGGGTCTGAAGGTTTTTGGAGCAGGGTTAAGTGTGGTGCTTGATGCCAAGGCGATGGCCAAGGGACCCACGCCCTGGTTCCTCTCCATGACCGTCCATCTGGAGATTAGTATAGATTTTTGGATTGATACGTGGAGCTGGAAAAAAGATCTGCCCCTCACCTGGGGCAATGAAAATTTGCCTCTGCCCCAGCCGGTTCAGCCCATCGTAACCCAAATTGCTTGGGAGCATCCCAAGGTGATTGAACGCGCGGACGGCCAACCGGCGGTATTGGATGGAGCAGTGATTCCGCCGGATGCCCGGCCGGTTATTTTGTTCGGCCGGCCGGTGCGGGATTTGGCTGGTTTGGGCGCGCCCGGGATTCCCAATTTGCCCGCGGAAGTAGTGGGCAAACGAAAGTTTTCCTATCAACTGTGCCAACTGGTTTTAGTGCGCCAAGACAGTCGGGGAGAACAGCTGGTGGGCGCGTCCGGCGTGCTACAGGTCAGTAGCGGAGTGGCCTCCCTGCCAGGCGTAAACACATTGCCGGATGCGGGCGGTAGCCTGCTCAATATTGACGGGTATCCCGGATTACGTGTTGTATCCAATCAAAACGGACAGTTTGTTTTATCAACGGTATTGCCCAATGGAAAATACGCCTATCAAATGACCGGGCCCATGCCTCAAGCCAATGTGACCATTGTTTCCGCTAAATTTGCCGGTTACGGTACAGCCGAGGTGACCCTGGGCACAGATCCTGGTTTGGATGATGATAGTTGTTCCGGCGGTATCCTGAGCGCGGGAAATGAAAGATGGACCGTAGTGACACACCGGGGAACCGAGGTTATTGTGCGGGTGGAAGGCGTTTTACCGCCGTCAGGCGCCGCCATCCTGAAGGCACAACAATCGTCCGCCCTGGAAGGCGTTTGGCTGCCGGCTAAAGATGAGCATCCGGAAGCTACCAAACTCATGTTGTGGGCGAAAACGCCCTTTACCTACTTCCGCAACAGCTTTACCGAGGTAATGGAAGGGTTTGACCTGCATAATCCGGACTACGCCTGCGGCCCGCAAGCCGAGGAGGAGCCGATCTGCGCCGATTTTGACGACCTGCCCCCGGGCGAGCTTTCGGGGCCCTTTGCCACTGAGCTTTTAACGGGTGAGGCGCAGGAATGTAATTGTGTGGTGATGGATGGGCTTTTTTATTCCAAGCCATGTCTGGGTGTAGGGGTGAGGTATGGGCAACCCATAACCGGTGGCCACGGCTCAGTGTCAGTTCGCTTCGATCCGCCGGTGGAAAGGGTTTGGGTGCACTGTCGCACAGATGAGGGTGGGGTTGTGGAGGTATGGTCCCAGGAAAAATTGCTGGGCTCCGCCTGGGTGCCTCACGACCATACGATAAGCGTGCTTGATTTTTCCGGTGCTATCGATACTATTGTGGTTAAAGGAACACTGGTTTACTGGCATCGGGTTTGTTTTCTACCCGGGTGGACTTGTGTTGACTTTGATGAAAAATCTTTCCCGCAGCAATCCACTGGCCGGCAAAGCTATGCTGGGTTGTACTGGGACACTCGGGGGACCATGACGGCAGCCAATGGTGAACTGGAGGTAAAACCGCGCCTAGCACTAAAACCTCCTATAATTCCATGGGCACCGGTGGTTCAGAAGCAGCAGGGCAGACTGCTGGATATTCCGGGTTTAGGCAAAACTTCCCTGGCGTTGACCAAGACCGTTACGATCCAGGAACGCGTTACACCGTCTCTGGATGTGGATTTGCCGGGCTTACCGGATGGACCCCTGAGGCCGCCCATTAAATTTGTGTCTTTGACCATCGAATTGCCGCAGCCGGTCACCCGGGTGCGCCTGAATTTGGCTTCTTCGGCGTCCGCCACCGCTTATGCCGGTAACACGGTAATGGACAGCGCCCATGGCTTAGGTGGACAGTCGCTGATTTTGCGGGCCCGCAACGGATGGATCGGACGGGTGGTAGTGGTTGCCCTTGCTCACCTGGTGTTGAAACGTGTTTGTTATGATGCGGGCGAGTTTGGCTGGCGCCGGTTTGAGCAATGGAGCTGGCGGATGAGCACGCTGCATTCCATTGAAGCCTTTTACCGGGAAGACCCTGTCCTGTCTCCAGGCCAGTACCGGCTGGATGTGGTAACGGCCTGGGATGATGAGAATGATTCCAAACCGCCCGAGACGGTTTTGTCTTCCGCTCACTTTACAGTCGGGCCGCCGCCCGGTCTGGGTGCTGTTCCGCAACTGCGACCGAAGCCCGGGGAACCGACACCCGGAACCGTGCCTCAGAAGTATCCCGAAGGCGGACCGCTGGCCGACCTCCGCCTTTATGTAGATAAAACCAAGCCCGCCGACGGCGAGCGGCCTTTCTACCGCAGCTATGATTTGGCGGTAGAGTTTAATGAAAATTATATCACCCGCATGTATCTCGGCGCCAAAGCTCCATTAAAGATCCAGGTGTTTGACTCCGGCGGACAAGAGCGCCGACCGGCCGCTCCGGTGATTTGGGGCAGCGGCCATTCGGTATCCCTGTCAGCGGAAGAGGAGGTATGGACGAAAACCCTGCATAATGACGGCAGCCGTCAATGCGCGTCCATCAACATGGAAGATGTGGTGCGCGCTGAAAACGCCAGTCTGGGTGGCGGCGAGTTGCTGGCTCCGGCCATGCTTCATACCGGTATTGTTTCGTCTAATGGGAAAACCTTATACCGGTTTGAATTCACCACCTCCCGGTATGCGGATTTCCGGGCCCACATCAACGATTTTGACGGCCAGTACCGGACAGCGGCCGGGGCAATCACCGCGGCCATGATCCCGGACGCAGTTTTTCAAGCCCGGCTGCAGGTGGCCCAGGCCCGGCAAGCTTATAGTGATGCTCGGGAAGCGATTAATACCGGCAATCCGCTGGCCGAGGAATTTGAGAAATACCATAAAGCTGAAGCCGACCTTGTGCCGGCACACGCTGCTTTGTTTCAGGCTGAACAAGAGGCCTTTGGAGAACTGTGGGATCGGTGTGCCCTGGGTGGCATCGCCGATTTGCCAGAACGGCTGGAATTGACCGGCCTTGAATCAGGATTCATGCTGCAAAGCCCGGAACCAATGCATTTTGAACGGTTGTCCGTATCGGTATCCCGCAGTGCCGCGATGCCGCTCCGGCACCGTGAGATTACCTTTGGCGCGGATTTCGGCGGGCCGGATATGGGTCATTTTACATATGCCGGATTGGAATGGAGCACAAATTTGGAATTGGAAGCCAAAAACAACGTTATGCGCACCCGCTTGGCCCAGCCGTGGACATTGAGCTTGCAAGTTAAGCATACTGTCGGCGTGGAAGTTGACTTGACGCTGGACGCCGGCGGTACGGCCACTCTGCACGGGCAGGGAGCATCGGTTTCGGCAGATGTCTCTGCCGCGGCGGCCGGTGTGTCTCAAACGACGACTTTAACGGTCACCGCTGCTAATCTGGAGGCTGTGACATTGAGCGGCTCGGGTATCATGGTTTTAGCTATTCGCCTTGTGGAACAATTCATGCCGGCACCGACTTTTGGGCCGCTACGCCTGCTTGCGGCCAAATTGCCGCTCACCACTGCGGATACCCGGCATTGCGTGGATCTGCTTGCTTACGAGGATACAGACCTTACCGGCTGGATAATCCGGGGCTACGCGGCCTTACAGCCGGAACAAAAATTCGTTTATCGTGTTTTTAACGGCGGCAATATAAAAGCCAACCGCATTGCCAGGGTCTACGGCGGGCTGGCTTCAGGCATGTATGATGCCGGGGTGGATGTTTATTTTGGTGGTTTGAGCGGAGATGTTCCGCCCGCAGGGGTAGTGCTGCAGCTTATGGATCCAAATGGCCAAGTCCGGCATGAAACAGCGTTCCTGCCTAATTCCGACTATTTTAGCGAGAACCTTGCCTCACCGCTCCCCAATGGGGATCACACTAAAGCCTTTTTACTGTCGAATGTGCCTCTGAAGCCCGGGTACTGGAGAATTAAGTTTGATTTCGCCCGCCAAGCGGCTGCGGACCTGCCCGTACTAACTGTGGGCGGGATTTCTGAACCTGAGCAGGCGGAAATAAGGTTTTTAATGGTCTGATAGACATGTTACCGGGTAATACCCGGGTTTTGTAATGCATGAAAACTATAGCGAGGTCAGCTCGTTAATCTAAAAGGAAATAACAATATGAATATTATACGTCCAAAAATATCAAAAGAACTCATTCATATTGATGATTTTTCTTCCTATGTTCAGAGTTTTTTATTGGAAGAATTGCCAATTAATAAAATTAAAAGTTGTCAAGAACGAATTGAAGGCGAGGAATTTTTTAAAGTTGAAATCCGAAAGAGTATTTTCGAGAATTGCACCTTTCGTAATTGCAACTTTGAAAAAGCAAGTTTTGTTGATGTTGTATTTCAATCTTGCGACTTGTCAAACAGTAAATTTGCAGGAGTCTATTTTGAACGATGCAGGTTTGTATCCTGTAAATGTATTGGCATCGATATGAGCGATACGGTTGTAAAGCAAACAGCTTTTGAACAATCAAATTTTCAGTATTCATATTTCAATAAAACGAAAATGACTGATGTCTTATTTGATCACATTGATTTTACTAAATCGTCTATGGTTGAATCAAAACTAAAAAGATTTGTCGCAATGGATTCCAAATTTGTGAGGAATAACTTTTTCAAAACGATGTTGGCAACAGTAGACTTTACCAATAATAAGTTTGTTGCACCAATGGTTTCCACCCCTCCCATTGAGCTAAAAGGAGCTATTATTAATATGTTTCAAGCAGCAGATTTGATTGGCCTTTGGGGTGTTATTGTTAATCAGGAATGAAAAGTTGAATATTTAGGTTATGGAATAAAATTGCAATTTATATCTTTGGGGCTTATTGTGTAAAATGATAGTAGAACCATGCTCTCTTACGATGAAAAGAGCCCTATTTTTCTGGACTCTTTTGTTGTTTGACGGCAAGTAAACATTAATTAAAACAGGGGGGAAAGGTATGCAAAGCAAAATTGCAAAGGCTATTGAAATGAAGTATACGCCGGTGGTGTTGTTGCTGACCGACGAAAAACCGGAAGGAGCGCTTCAGTTTAAAGAAAATTTGTGGGGCTGCGTCGCAGCCATGCTTAACGGCGCAGCCAGAGGAAAAACAGCGGTCTTTGACAGAAAAACTTTTGGCTGTGGTGGGGGCGCGGTGGGATTGGGATTCGGCAACTATGATGGAAGAATTCCCGGCGGCATTGAATACTTTCTTTCCACCGGTAATCAGGAGTTTTGCAGTACTGAGATGGGCAAAAATATCGTCAGGAATATGCCTGCTTTAGAACACGGCGAGGGATACAAAAAAACTCCTGAACTGGCGCGTAAATTTGTTGAGTCCCTGCCCATAAGGGACATTCCTGAAAAATACGTGGTCCTAAAACCATTAGACAAAGTGACTGACAATGAAGAACCCAAAAGCGTTATTTTCCTGGTCAATGTTGATCAGCTGTCAGCCTTGAATGTGTTGGCTAACTATGCTCGGGAGACCAATGACAACGTAGTGATGCAATTCGGGGCGGGCTGCCACCAAATCGGCATAATTCCTCTCCGTGAAGGCGAGTCGGATCAACCCAGGGCAGTCGTCGGGCTCACCGATATATCCGTGCGGAAATCATTTGAGAAGGACATGCTTTCTTTTACCGTACCGTACAAAATGTTTCTAGAGATGGAGTCCAACGTAGAGGGCAGCTTCCTGGACAGGGATGTGTGGCAAAATATTCTGGTGCGGAATAGGTAAAGAGGCTGCCTTAGGATATTATATATTGAGCCAGCGCAAGGCAAACATAACTGCCAGGCCCAAAGTCATGGTGGCGATAACGCTGCGGCTTTTATAGGCGGTCGCCGCCGCCACGCAGCCCGCCAGTAGATAATGGTTGCCGGTGCTGATATCCAGGCTGCCCTGGGGCAGTAAAAGGGCGGGGGCGATTAGGGCTGTTAAGATGGCGGTGGGTACGTGCTTCAGCCATTTGCCCATCCACTCGGGCACCCCGTTGCGGCTGAACAGGGCCAGACAGGCGAACCGGGTGAAAAAGGTGGCCGCGGCCATACCGGCGATAATCAGCAGGATTTCATTGTTTAGCATCATTTTTCCCCTCTAGTAGGCCGCCGGCGGCGCTGGCCGCCAGGCAGGCGATAATAATATACCATTTTCCCGGCAGGTACATGGCTCCGACTACCGAAACTACTGCTGCCAGAATACAGACCAGGCCGCCGGTTCTGTCCATCAGGCGAGGCATTAGAAGAGCCAAGAACATAGCCGGCATGGCGAAGTCCAATCCCCAGGCCAGGGGGTCGGCGATGCGCTCCCCCATAAAAACGCCAACCGCGGTTGAGGCGACCCAGGCTATATAAAATGACAGGTTGCACCCTAACTGGTAACCAGGGTGGTATCCTTTTTGCCGCACGCGGTCTATGGTGAGCGCGTAGGTTTCGTCCACCATGCCAAAGGCCAGTAGAGCTTGCATGGGTACGGGCAGGCGGTTCATGTAAGGTGCCAGTGAGGCCCCCATTAGCAAGTGGCGCAGGTTAATCAGCAGCGTTGTCAGCACAATTAACCCCCATCCAGCGGGACCGGCGCCCAACATGGTCATGGCCACAAACTGGGAGGCACCCGCGAAAACCAGAGCCGACATCAGCACTGTTTCCAGGGGCGTCATACCTATGGTAATGCCCATAATGCCGCAGGCCAGCCCGAAGGGCACCACGCCCACGATAACTGGCAGGCTGTCCCGGATTCCGGACTGTAATTCTATCGTCATTACGTTGCCCCGGCTGGGCAGTATTCTCGCCATGCTCATCTGCGTCCCTCCCGGTATTGCTCACCTAATCCCAAAACCAATATTCTGTTTAGGATGGCCTAGTTTGAGATGCGATTTCATCCTTTGTTCTACCTCAGCCTTGGGCAGACGGCAGATAACTCCCAGTAACCCATACGCCAAAAATGCATATCCGGAGCCTTCCGGATACATTGGATGGATGACTACCCAGGCTATTTTTTCACACCCGGGAGTAACGGTGCTATGAGAAACGCCGACCAGTTTTTTCCCAAAAGACAAGATGTGAAGGGAATTAATTTCTTTAATGATGTGATCAACATCCCAAACCTTATTTTCACAACGTAATAAATGCCAGATTGCTTGTGCGTCGGCGGGGATGGCTTTGCGGATGGTAATTGCATTGCTTTCCATATTGACCACATCCTTCTCTATAAACTTTTTATATCTTAACCGGCAGGAAAAACATCGTAAATATCCAATTAGTAATATTGTTCATCTAATTGGATATTAAGGGGCGATTTTAATAGAATGGATATATCCAAAATACTAACCGGTGCACAAGTGGAACCGCAGTCCCGGCAACCCATGTACTTGCAGATAGCCGGGATTATCGGGGAGAAAATTCGGGGTTTAATTTTAACCTCCGGTACCAAGTTACCGCCGGAGCGGGAACTGGCGGCATTGTTTAGGGTCAGTCGCACCACGGCTATCAACGCTTACCGTTATTTGGAACAACAGGAACTGGTGGTCACCAGGGTGGGCAGTGGCACTTACGTGGCCGAATTGCCCAACGGGACGGCGGAGGAAGGCAGTGCGGTGCCCTGGATCCAGTTAATGACCCCTTTCCCCCGGCTGCCGTTGTCCACAATGTTGAGGGAAATCCTCGATATCGACTTTTCCGGTGACACTATTTCACTGGCCGCGGGTATGCCCGACCCCGCTCTGTACCCGGTCGAGCTTCTGCAGCACATTATGGGCGGAAGCGATAACAGCATTAACCCGATTGACCTGGGTCACATCCCCACCGAGGGCTACGGTCCGCTGCGCCGTTTGGTGGCCCGCCTGCTAGCGGACCGGGACATTGAATCAACTGGAGAGAACGTGATGATTACCGCTGGCTCCCAGCAGGGGTTGTACCTGCTCAGTAAGGCACTGTTGGAGCCCGGGGACTACGTGGTGGTGGAATCACCTACTTTTATCGGTGCTCACCAAGTATTCAGCGCCTCGGGCGCCAGGATCCTGGGCCTGCCGATAACAGGACGGTCTAATTTTAACATGCTGGAGGATTACCTGGTCCGCTATCGGCCCAAGCTGCTTTATTTGATACCCACCTATCACAATCCCACGGGGCGGGTGATGTCTGCATCCGAACGTCGGGAGTTACTCAGGCTGGCTGCCCGGCACCGGCTGGTGGTGGTGGAAGACGATCCTTACAGCAGCCTGTATTACGGAGAAAAGCCGCCCGCGTCTCTTAAGGCGCTGGATACTTATGGCGGGGTGGTGTATTTAAGCACGTACTCCAAGGTTCTTTTCCCCGGGCTGCGCACCGGTTACGTGGTCGCCAACCCGGCCCTGATCAACCGAATGGCCCTGGAAAAACAATTTATTGACCTACACAGCAACAACCTGTCCCAGTGGCTGCTGTGCAGATTTTTGGCCTGCGGCGCTTTGGATGAACATTTGGCACTGGTACGCAGTGAATACAAAAAACGCCGGGATGCTTTGGCAAAAGCTCTACATCGGTATTGCGGAACAGACCTGTCTTTTGAGATTCCCGGGGGCGGGTTCTTCATCTGGTGCCGTATTAACCGGCTTTTTTCGTCTAGCCGTTTGTTACACCAGGCTACTAGTGAGGGAGTGTCTTTCGTGCCGGGTGAGGCGTTTTATGTGCACCCGCCCGAGGGTGAAAAAGAGCTGCGTCTGTGCTTTGCCACCCATGCTGAAAAGCCGCTCCAGGAAGGTACTCGCCGGTTGGCCCGGGCCCTGGACGGGATTAAAAGGACGGGTAAACAGCAAGACACAGTAGTGCACCAACCGGTCAAACCGATTATATAAACTAGCTCAAGGGAGCGTTTTGTCTTAGAACAATTTGGCCTAAATTATATAACATGATTATACCGTTAACTCAGTAAGTGGTACAGTGTCGTGTCATTGCTATGAATCCAACCACTGTATGGGCGCATTTAACTAGGGGTGG
>JAENYQ010000145.1 GCA_016841675.1 Desulfotomaculum sp. | reverse complement strand
ACAGCTTTTTGGGTTCGCTGCCCGGCTCGATAGCACCTTCGAAAATCTGGTCAAAGTTAATGGCTTCAGACATGCGTATCCTCCTTTCGAACGGAAATGTTTAGTAGTTCTGGCACAGGGCGGTTTCCAGGTCCTCGGAGACCTTCTTGTGTACGCCTAGTTTCCAGGTTCTGTAATCAAGGGCGCTGAGCATCTTCTGAGCTGCTACAGCGGGATCCATTTCAAACATGAAGTAACCGCCGTATACGTCACCGGCAACTTGGGTGGTAATGCTATAAATCAGGTCACTGCCCTCAAGCGGCGGCATTGCGCCTACGTGAGTGGGTACGCCCATAGCCACTACCCAGCAGCCAATGGAAACTGCTTTGCCGCTCATGGCTTCAGGAGCAGAGGCGACGAACGGAACCTTCGGGGTGTCTACACCCATTTCGTTGGCCATATCCATTAACAGGTCGGAGCAACGGGTGTTGTCCACACAGGAACCCATGTGGAACACCGCCGGCAACGCAGTGCTCAGGTTGGCATTTTCGCTGATCCGGGCCAAGAATTTCTTTAGGCCTTCACCGCAGTACTTGTCTACATTGGCGGGATCCATGTGGCCCAACTTGGCGCAACCTTGCATGGCGCAACCAGTGCCGATGACGAATACATCGTTTTTAAGCATTTCTTCCACAATCTTGGTGTGACTTTCATCCTGCGGTCTCTTCACGTTGTTACAGCCCGCGAACAAAGCTACGCCCTTTAGTTCACCGTCCTCGATAGCGTCTGTAAGCACTTTGACCGGGTTATCGGGATTGACGGAACCAAATATGTCATAAAGTGCTTCCAAGCTAAAGCCGGCCACAACTTTGTTAGTCAGTTGAGGAATGTGTACTTTAGCAGGGTCTCTGCGCTTGTACGCATCAATGACCAACCGGATAGCAGCTTTCGCATCTTCTTTGGCCGTGGGTGCATTGAACTCCAAGTGCACCGAACCGGGATGCTTGACCAGGGGTGATGTAGTAATAGTTACGGTATGGAAACACTCAGCTACTGTACGTACTGAAGGCATAATGCACTGCACGTCCACTACCATGCCGTCGATGGCGCCGGTAGCAATGGCAAATTCCTGGGATGAGAACGATGTCACCAGGGGTACACCGTGGCGCATGAGCACCTCGTTACCGGTGCAGCAGATACCCATCAGTTGGATACCCTTGGCTCCGGCAGCTTTGGCTTCATCTTCCATCTCTTTGGCGGCCTCAACGATAATTTCACTGAGGATGGGGTTATGGCCGTGTAATACCAAGTTTACTTTTTCCGGGTCGATAACGCCCATGTTGGCCTCGCTGACGACAGGCCTTGGGGTGCCGAACAGAATGTCGGAAATGTCGGTGCCCACGTGCATGCCCACATAGTCAGCTAGAGATACCTTCAGGGCACTGAAGATCAGGTTGACCGGGTCATTATCCATGCCCACGTGGGCCTGGGTGACCAGGTTGGAAATGGTGTTATACACGCCGCTGGGCATAATGTTATGGCTGCGGAACTTCTCCAGACGGCCATCGGTAACTGTGGTTTTAATCCAGGTGGATTCGCCGAAACCATCTAAACGGCTGTAATCGGCCATTGCAGTTTCAGCCAGTTCGAGGGCGATTTGGTTGGTTTCTTTACCTTCGGTTTCGATGCCGACACGTTTGGCCACTTTATGCAGCTTGTCAACGTCTTTAACCTGGTAGTCGGGCGCATGCCCCTTGGCGGCTTCATAAAGAGTAAGGGACATGTGACTGGCGTGCTCGCTGTGGGACGCTGCGCCGGTAAGCAGCAACAGTCCGGTATTGCGAGCGGCAATAGTCCAGGCGCTGGCGCCGCAAATACCACGGCTGGCCGGGCCTTCGTCGCCCTTAATCCGGCAGGGTCCCATCATGCAAAAGCGGCAACACAGGCCTTTATAACCAAACTGGCACTGGGGCTGCTGGGCTACAAACCGGTCAAAAGCGGTAATTACGCCGCGCTCTTTGGCTATTTCTACCATTTCCAAAACGGCAGGGTCAATAGAGCGTTTGATACTCTTCGGGTCGATTACTCTAGGTGCGTCCGAAGGCCGGCTGGTATGATTTGGATCTCTAAACCTTGGCATCACTTTAACCTCCTTGGTTATAGATTGGCACATATTAAGGCGCAGCCGAAATTGATCTCCCCTTCACTTTCGGCTGTCCCGGGTAAAAATTTACCCCTCCCTTTAAGCAAATGTCTCACCTTAAGCAAATGTCTCACCTGCTCCCCGCAGGAAAACTTTCGCTTCAGATATCCCTTTAGGGCAATATCTGCGGTAAAAAACTACATTAAATTAGTTTTGTTGTTACCACCCACCCCTCCTAAAATATTCAGGCAAACATTTTGCACCTCGGACATCAGTTCTTGCTCTGCTTCGAGTGTCACAGAAGGTTCCATAGCGTTTGCCCATATTGATTCTGAAAAACTAATTAATCCCATTACGGGATGCTGAGAAAAGTTATCTATAATAAACTTTTTTTCTTTTTCTGAACGAATTTTGTTGGCCACAATACCAATCTTGGCTATACCCAGTTCTCCGGCCATTCTAATTACGTGCCCGGCGGTGTTGACACTGTTACGACTTGGTTCCACCACCACCAGCATCATATCCACTCCCCGGACGGTACCCCGGGATAAGTGTTCAATACCGGCACCCATATCCATGATTACGGATTCATTTTTATCCAACAACAGGGAACTCACCAGCGCGTTTAAAAAGGTATTCTCCCGGCAGTAACATTCGGAACCGCCTTTTTTAGGATCACCCATGCGAAAGAACCTTATATTACCAAGTTTATAACTGTAATCGTCTATAAAATCATCTAACTCGGGGTTTAGGGTGTAAAATGCACCACCGCCTGATTTCGCACGAATAGCATCACGCATTTCCACCACCGGTTTAATGCTCGCTGCTTCCTGCGCCGAAATGCCTATAGCCGGAGCCAGGCAGGCGTCCGGGTCAGCATCAATGGCATATACAGTTGCATTGGATTGGGCCAGAAACTTGATAATAGCCGCTGCTATGGTTGTTTTGCCGACGCCGCCTTTTCCTGATATGGCAAGCTTCATTGCTGTCACTCCTGTTTTAAGAGAATGTCCGAAAAGTAAGCTCAGTATTTGCACCAAATGCAGCTCCACGAACACTCACCGTATTGTATTGAAAATTGATGCAATTAAAAGTTTTTGGGTGGTCAGCCCAATATCGGCAAAGGAACACTTCTACAATGAAACAGTGTTTTCCTGCTAAAACAACACAAGAAATCTAACAGGCTGCCCTATTATTTTGTATTTCATACGGGCGGACTGCGTCGAAATGGGAAGGTCTTTTTTATCGTCATTTATCGCATATGCTAAATCTTTCGACGGAGCAAAATAAAATCCTTCTCCAGGTTAAAAAAAATGAACATATGACCCAATAGAAGAAATTGGAGTTTGAGTTTGTCCAAAAAATTGACGGATCTTTGAATAAATTTTCCTGGTCCGGTAACAATATTAATACTCCGCTTTGGTGAGTTCTATCTCTCCCCGTCCGGCCTTAAGGGCCGGATTTTTTTCTGTACTTTTATTAAATTTAAGTGTCATCCTGAACGAAGTGAAGGATCCAGATCCTTCACTTCGTTCAGAATTACCATGCGTACCCGCACCACGATAAACGAATACAATCTACCTTCGTCAAGATTAAGCTTGTCATCCTGAGCGTAGCGAAGGATCTGATCTTTAGATTCTTCACTGCGTTCAGAATGACAGGATTCGTGTATTCATAGCAATGACAGATTCGTTGTATTCATAGCAATTTTTCACGCGCGCCCGCACCACGATA
>JAENYQ010000020.1:41567-45396 GCA_016841675.1 Desulfotomaculum sp. | reverse complement strand
TATCACTTATTGCCTTACGTGTCAAGATTCTGCAATACTTCACAAAGCTGAAGCACCAAAGCGGCGCTGGGTGAACTGGAGCTGCCCAACCTGCCCGATGGCTATGACCTGGCCGACAAGAGAGCAGTTGAACAACAGCTGGCCGAACTGGAAAGCGCCATCAACAGGCTGCTTAAAGCCCAAGGCGAGCGCCAGGCCGCGGCCAGGAACATGGCTATGTTGCGGGACAGGACGGCGGAGCTGGAGGCCCAGTTGCAGCGGCTAACCGCTAAAAAAGACCAGCTGGAGCACGAAACCCAGACCCAGACCCCGGCCCCGGAGCAGCCCGCCCCCGAAGGAGAACTGGCCGGGCTGCGGCAAAAGCTAGCCGAGCTGACCGACACCGCCGCCGCTGTAGACCGGGAATTGGCCGCCCGGGAGGCCACCGCCCGGGCCAAAGGCGAAGTGCTGGCAGTGCTGCAACAATTTGACGGCCGCTGCCCCCTGGCCCCGGGGCTAATTACCTGCAGCCTGTCGGGCAGCCAAGTGGCCGAACTGGCCGCCAGCCTACAGTCCCAAACCGAAGCCGCCTCCCAAGAACTGACCGACCTGCGAACCCGGGCGGGCCAGCTGCAGGCGCAAAAGAAAACCGCGCAGGGCAGCATTGGTGACCTGGAGCAAGAGCTGGCCCGCCGGGAACGCGCCCGGCAAGAACTGCGCACCCTGGCAGCCGACATCGAGCGCACCGATCAGGAACTGGGCCAGGCCAAACAGGAGTTGGCCTGTTGGACCGAGACGCCGCCGGGCGGCGAACCCGACCCCGGGACCATGGACAGCCTGCAGCAGGGCATTACCCGGGGGCGGGAGATACTGCGCCGGCTGCAGCTGGCCGAGTACGGCCACCAGCAGTCCGCCCAGCTGCAGCAAGACCTACAAACCCTGCAGCACGAAACGGCCATCGCCGAACACCTGGTTAAAGCCCTGGGCCCGGACGGCATTAGAAAGGGCCTGCTGGGTGCCCGGCTAGCTGAATTCACCAACCAATTAAACGACCAGCTGGCCGCCACCACCGAAGGGCGCTGCCAGTTGGCCTGGCAGGACGACTTTACCCCCCAGGTCACCAGCCACGGACACACCCTGCCGCTAAAACTGCTGTCCAAAAGCGAACAGCTGCGGGTGGGCATAGCGGTCCAGGCCGCCGTCGCCCGGATGGCCGGCCTGAACTTTTTGGCCGTGGACGAAGTGGACATGCTGGACCAGGACAACCGGGACCTATTAACGGGCGCCCTGCTAACAGTGCTGGACCAGTTCCACCAAGTGCTGCTGTTCTGCACCGTGGGCGAAGCGCCGCCCCCCAACCCGGGCCTGCCCGGTGTAAAAGTGTTCTGGGTACAAGACGGCACGGTGCGGGAAATTAAGGACGGCCAACCGCCGGGAAGGACTGGGGCAGATGAACAGTCTGAGTGACCGACAGAACCTGGTGCTGGGGTTTATCCCCCCCGGCCACAAACAGGCCATCCGCAAAGCTGCGCTGGCCCGGCTGTCCGGCCTGACCGAGCGGGACGTGCGGGAAATTATTTACGACCTAATCGTCCACCGGGGCGTCCCCATCGGCAGCAGCACCGAGCCCGACTCCGGCGGTTACTTCATCATCCAGGGCGAAGACGACCTGGAAGTGGCCACCAGACACCTGATACCCCGGGCGCAAGCCATCTACCGCCGGGCCCGGGCCCTGGAAAAAATAGCCGAGCGCCGGTTCAACCGGCAGCTCAGCCTGCTGCCGGAGGATGCATAACCACGGTTGTCATGGGGACGGTTTCGGTGACAGACACGCATTTTCGTATGTCAACAGAACCGTCCCCGTGACAACCCCCGGCGAGCATTACAAGTGTCAATCCTAAAAATAGACTTTGGGGAGCTGCTGAACATGAACTACCCGCGCGAATTAAACGCCTTTGTAGATTGGCTCGAAACAAATCCGTTGGACGTAATTACACAGGCTTTATGGTTCCACCTAATGGCCATAAACAACAAGTGTAATTATCCAGAGTGGTTTACGGTGGCCAATCTGACGCTGCAGGCCAAGCTGGGGGTAGATAAAAAAACCATTATCAAACACCGCAACATTTTAATCCAAAAGCGGCTCATCACATACAAGAACCAGGGCCGGGCAGCCGGGCGCTACCAAATGTTGTCCAATGGGGGAACCATTCCCCCAGACCGTCCACCAATCCAGGGACCGATCCAGGGACCAAACCGTCCCCCATTAAATAAACTAAATAAATATAAAACAGATAACCAAGATATATATACCATTTTCCAGCACTGGAACGCCCAGCGGTTAATTACCCACCGCCAACTTTCCCCCGGGCAGCAAAAGCACATTATTACCCGCCTCACCGAAGGCTATCCGGTAGACGAAATCCTGGCTGCCATTGACAACTACGCGGCAGTAGTGCACGGCGACCAATACTACTGGACCCACAAATGGAGCCTGGACGAGTTCCTGCTGCGCGGGCTGGACAAGTTTAAACCCGCCAGCAACCCCCGGGCCAACTTTTTAAAAGAGCAAAGCAAAGCGCCCCAACAGGCGCAGGGAGGGGCAGATAAATATGCCGACTATGTCAACCAAACCGTTGGCTACGATGACCTTTAAAAACCTAAAGATACATGCCGGCAATCAAGAGGCTGCCTGCATGGCCAGGGATATTGTCAAAAAATGGCCCGATGTGCGCAAAGGACTACTGCTTACCGGACCGCCCGGGACCGGCAAAACCTTCTTGGCGGCAGCCATTTATCAAGAATTGGGCGGTGCCTGGGTCAACGTCAGCCAGTTAATTGCCGGCCTGCGGCCGCTGGGCAAAATCCACCAAGCCCGGGAAAGCGCCGGCCGGTGTTACGCTGCCATCCACGGGAACTGCGGCGTAATTAAATACAAGTACAGCCCGAACGGCGTGTGCCGGTACTGCCCGGCAGTGGCCAGCACCACGCTGCCCGGTATTTCCGACGCCCCCATCCTTTACCTGGACGACTTGGGCACCCACAAGCCATCGGACTGGGCGGCCGAAATTATCTACGGCATCCTGGATGAACGCACCGCGCCGGTGGTGGCCACCACCAACTATAACCTGGCCGAACTAACCGACCGCCTGGGGCATGACCGCATCACCAGCCGGCTGTGCGGCCTGGCCCGTGTGCAGCAGCTGACCGGGGATGACTGGAGACTAAAATGAGCGCCGCCCCCATGCACAGCATTGCCAATGTGCTGCCCGCCGCGATGCAAGTAGCCAAGCTGGTCTGCCGGCGCTGCGGCAACGAAGTTAACTTTGCAGCCAAACAGTGGCGTCAAAGCTGTCGCCACTGCGGCCTGGTCATAACCCGGCCCAGGATACTCATAGCCGAACAGCAGGACCAAGAGCCCGCCTGCTTTATCTGCACCGACCGGGGACTGGTTTTTTACCAGGAACAGCAGGGGCGGTTGCTATACGAATTTGCCGCCCGATGCACCTGCCGGGCCGGACAGCAGCGCAGCGAAACCGGCCTGCCGCAGGTAGACCAGGTGGACAACATCGGCAGCCTGGACAACCTGGCCAGGCGCAACCGCCTGCAGTGGCAAAAAAGAACAGGCCGGCGGGCCGGTACCGCACTGCTTACCGAAGCCGCCGAAGTACCGGCCAAAGATATACCCTTTTAGCGTTCCAAGTCTATCATCCTAAGCGCAGCAAAGCCCATCATCCAGAGCGCAACGAAGCCCATCATCCAGAGCGCAGCAAAGCATGTCATCCTGAGCGCAGTGAAGGATCTTATCTTTTGCCTGTCATCCTGAGCGCAGCGAAGGATCTTATCTTTT
>JAENYQ010000020.1:0-41467 GCA_016841675.1 Desulfotomaculum sp. | reverse complement strand
GAAGGATCTTATCTTTTGCCTGTCATCCTGAGCGCAGCGAAGGATCTTATCTTTTATCTGTCATCCTGAGCGCAGTGAAGGATCTTATCTTTAGATTCCTCACCTAGTGCAAAATCACAAACAAAACCTACGCAGAGGCAAAAAGGGGGTTCTAACATGCCCAACCTAGTTAAAGTAAACATCCAAACCGGCCAGGTGCTGGAGAACAACCTGCGGCAACTCTGGGCCGGGCCGTCCGGCAGCGCAGCAGTGCCTGCAGCGGAATGCCACCCCGGCAAGCATACCCAACCGGCCGCCCTGCCCGACGAAGTACTCCGGGAACGAATCAAATTATTCAACACCAGGCGCCAGCGCAGCAACATCAAAGCCTGGAGCGACGCCGAACTCTACCGCCTGGCCCTACTGATGGGCAAACAGAAAAGAAACTACAAACAAGCCGCGGCCCGCCTGGCCAGAACCCCCCGGGCCTGCCAGTTCATGTTCAGAGCAATGACCAAAGCAGGCGTGCTTAAGGAACTACTATAGACCACCCAGTCCAAAAAGAACTGTCATTGACCAATCACAGCGAAGAATCTAAGTTATTAAGGGGTGAAAACAATGCGCAAAGCCGACTTTCAAGCGCGGATTAAAAAAATAGAAATTGTGAACAAAGTGCTGGCCGATGGCTGGGCCCAGGCCATCCGGGTCAACCTGGATGACATCGAACTAACCAACGAAAACCTGCTGGAACTGCGGCAGTTCCGGCCCAACGAACCGGTAAACGTAATTATTAAGCCGATTGAGCTAAACCTAATGGAAATGGCAGCCTACCACAAAAATGCCACCAACCAGAGCCTGGACACAGAAAACCAAGCCGAACAGCCGGACTTCCTAATCTTTACCGAAGAGGAAGAAGTAAGCGGAAAGCCTCCCGGCAAAGTGGTCAAGGAATTTAAAGTATAGCGGATATCCCAACCCACGGCCATATTGATTTACTCCCTTCGCATAGACTACCAAGAGGCGCGACAGCTAATTGTGCGGCAGGGTGGCGGGATATCGGGGGACGGCTAACGTTTTCTTCTTCCGCCTTTTGGTGAGGACACGCTTTTGGCCTGCATTTGATTCTTAACTCTCTCGCGTAGCACTAATCCTACCCCAAGGGCAACAAAAAAGCCGATTACAACATCGATAACCATGTGCATAACAACCGTTACGCTCGAAGGCCCAAAATGCTCACGGAGCCAAATGGCTCCCGGTATGTCATTTTGGAAGACAGATACCATTATCTGGCATATTAGAAACCCAAGCGTAATCATAAACAGTAAACTATCCCGCTTAGACCGCTCGTTAAGGAGCATTCTAAAAAACATACCAACCAGCAAACCAGGTAAGATTAATAGGGCAATGAAGAATTGGTTCATCAGCAGCGCCGGAAACAGGATACCCAGTGCGAAAGCACCTGTACCGGCCAACCACAATTTGCGGAAAGGATAGTGTCTACGTAGTAAGAAAGCCAAAACCGCCATACCAATGGCAGCCTGCACTAGAAAGCCAAACCAGATGGCTATAAAGGTTAGTATGAAACTTTCCGAACCAAACAAATACAATTCCAGCAAGGTCTTAAAAAGACCACCAATTACGAACGCTAAACCAGTCAAAACCGCAACGACAGGAAGGTTAAATTTCTGGGTGTGCTCCTGCATAAAAACAATTCCTTTCCATGTTAGCTCAAGTTTTATTTTTTGATTGAGGGCGGCTTACCCATCGCTTTAGATAGGAGATAGGTGGCAAGCTGATTTAAGCTGACGTTTTCTTCTTTCGCCTTTTTAGCTAAATCTTTGTGTAGAGATTTAGGAATTCTTAACACAAATTTTCCGCTAAAGGTTTCTACCTCTTGAACCGGTTCCGGTATCTCCCGGCCAAGCTCCAGGGCTACCTGAATCCAGGCTATCTTGGCATCTTCAATCATGACTAGGGCTTCTTCTCTAGTTTGGCCTTGGGAAATACACCCTGGAAGCTCTGGAATTTCAACCACGAACCCGCCTTCTTCGGCGGGATATAGCATGATTTTGTAAGGCAGAGAAAGATAGTAATCAAGACTTTTAGCATTATTCATAAAAGTTATTCCCCCTAGTATCGATGGTGGTTATTCCTCATCGAAGTAATCACCAATAATCTCAATTGCTCTCTCAACGTAGATGCGCTTTATATGCGGTTGATCTAGCGGGATTGTCAGCGATTTATCTTCCTTTATATAAATAAAGTGGCTTGAGCCGCCGCTGGGTTGCCGTTTAGTAAATCCAGCTGACCGCAGTATTTTATCAAGCTCACTAAACCGTATGCTCCTTGGGTTGTTTTTGATCTTCTCGTAGAGCTTCTTTAGTTTGCTCATTGCACACCCCAAACTTAACTTGTTGCTGGGATAGTACCATATATGATACTACTATGCAAGTAATGAGGTCGTTAATTTTGGACAAAATGGTAGTGTAGTTTTTAGTATTATCCTGCTGCCGGGGGAAGATTAACCACGGTTGTCATGGGGACCTAATGGCCATAAACAATAAAGTCTAGCGGTTATCCCCACCCCAAAATTTTTTACTAAAATTTGCTTATTTTAGTTGTACGTTGTAATCACCTATGCTAATTTGTAAGTGGCCGGAGGAAAAAATCCGGCCTTTTTTATTGGCCGGCGGGGCCCGGCCGCCCCACCGGCCAATAAAATAAAAAACCAGCCTCACAAGACGTTAAGAAAGGAGGAACAAGCATGGCAGTTAACAACGTACCCGTCGGCTCGGTACTGCGGCTGCAGCTGCAAACCGGCATTGATGACAATGGCAACCCCATTGTCCGCAACAAAAGCCTGTCCAACGTCAAGACCGACGCGCTGGACCAGGACATTTTCGACGTAGCCCAGGCTCTGGTGCTATTGCAGGAACATATCCTGGAAAACGTAATGCGCATCGACAGCGCCAGGTTGGAAGAAGAAATTTAACAGCCCTAATTGATTAACAGACCATTAAAGAAAGGAGGCTTAACCTATGGCTACTACCCAAACTCTGCAAATGCGTTTTGTTACCCAGGCAGGCAGCCGGGTAACCATCTCGCTGGACAACCCCAAAGATACCCTCACCGAAGCAGAAGTAACCGCGGCAATGGACCAGATTATTGCATCCAACGTTTTCACCGCCAGCGGCGGCGACCTGGTGAGCAAAGACAGCGCGCAGGTTATCGACCGGACCGTCAATGTCATCTACGAGGCCTAAAGAGATGGGGTCAGGCTATTAACTTATTAACTTATTAGAGATTTTGCAATAAGTTAATAAGTTAATAGCCTGACCCCAAATTTGCTATTGTTACGGGAGGTGAACAGCAATGGCGGTAAACGCCACCAAGTATGACAGTGATCTGGTATTAAAAGTACAGACCGGCACCGACCCGGACACCGGCGCGCCCATAGTCCGGCTCAGGCGCTACACCCGGGTCAAGCCCGAGGCCACCCACGCAGCTGTTTATGAGGTGGGCCAGGCCATCGCCGGGCTGCAGCAGCACCCGCTGGTGGATATTACCCGCCAGGACGACCTGAGCCTGGCCACGGTTTAAAGGTGGTGATATAAAATGGTTGCCTATTTGGAACTGGTTTTCCGCAACCAGGCGGGCTACCTGGTGGTGATTAGCGTCATTGACCCCCGCCCCGACCTGACCGCCGGCGAGGTAGAGGCCGCGATGGACACGATCATGGGCCAGAACATTTTTACCAGCCCGGGCGGAGACCTGGTGGCCAAGGTGGAGGCCCGGATAGTGGAGCGGGAATATGTGTGGTACAACATCAGCTAACCCCATAACTGGTTAAATTAAAGAAGGAGGATTCGTTTGATGGAGGAATATTTGAAGCTGGCGGCCAACTACGGCTTCCCGATGGTGGTGGCGGGCTACCTGCTGGTGCGCCTGGAGCCGCTGATTAAGGAACTGCAGAAGTCTATCACCCTGCTGACCGTGGTGGTGGCCCGGCAGGGGGGCATGGACTACCAGGAGGCGCGGCAGCTGATTGAGGGACAGGGTAGCGGTAGGTGAAATGGGAGTATATAATTATCCACCACACCGGTGCCGAAGAGCAAGACACCGAGCAGGTCAGGCGCTACCACCGCAGCCTGGGGTGGCGGGATATTGGGTATAACTATGTGATCGAGAAGAGCGGTTTGGTAGCCCCAGGTAGATCCTTGGCGATACCCGGGGCCCACTGCCTGGCGGGCGGTATGAATACCAGGGGGATCGGTATTGCTCTGATTGGCAATTTGGAGGAACACCGGCCCACGCCGGAGCAGGTGGATGCACTGGTTGGGCTGGCGGGGGGGTTGATGCTGGAGTACCAGGTTGCGGTGGAGAATGTGCTGGGGCACCGAGAGGTGCCGGGGGCGGCAACTGTTTGCCCGGGCAGGTATTTGCTGATGGATGATACGCGGGGAAATTTGCAGGCGCACCCGTCCCCAACAGCGCTGCAAAACCAAAACAACGCCTTACCCAAAACCATCTCTGGTCTATGGATCGTTCAAGTGGGAGCTTTTTCTACCCGGGAACGGGCGGAGCAGTATGCACAAAAGCTTAGGGAACAGGGCATAGAGGCGCTTGTTATGAAAAGATAGCTAAAATTGAATATTTTTTTGATTAATACTCCCTGAATGGTTATAAGTCTCGCTTTGTAGCGAGCTTTTATTTTTTATAAACCTAGCTGGTGACATAAAATAATATTGTAATTGTTGAATTAGAGAGGGTACTTTTTACTTTTTAATGTGAGGACACGCTTCTTTCATGGAGTACAGGTATTATTTACTAAATTATTTAGCGAAATAAAGAGGAATTAACAAAAATAGACAGAAATAAATCAAAAACAGCTATTTTAACCAATATTTACTGCAAAAATGAAACTCCCGCATTGTTTAATCAGTATCATCAGCCTGGTTATTGGCGTTGCTAAAAGTAGCTTAATTGATAAATTCATAGTCCGTATTTGGCGGCGAGGGGAAAATCAGCAGCTAATAGATTTAATTGGATTTAATAAAAAGTAAACTGATGCCCAAAAAAGATTGGATCGAAAGAAATATTATTTTTTTAAAGAAGGGATAAAGAATTTTTTTAAATAAAACTATTGAAATGAGGAATATTTATGTCTTCCATAGATGGTTACAGGAAGTTGCCACTTCGACATATTTCTGTTCGTGTACCTTGGCACGATAATGGTTGGACGGGTGGCGTTTGCAAAAACCCTTCAAATAATACTGCCTGCCTAGCCCTTGACCGCATACGAGAATCCAGGGATGACGTTAGTGAAGATAATGTAGCCGGTCAAATGCTATCCGATATACCAGAAAAAAAATGGCCCGCCTGCGTGGCTGAGCGAGGCTTTTTTATGTCCCCTTTTGAAATTACCCGCGTTGTACAGCATCCTTATCTCGAGAGAGGTGTTAGTACCCACGAGCATTTACTCCCTACAGGGTTTAGAATGCCAATTTATTCTTCAGCTGGTGTTCCATTTCGCTGGATGCTCAAAAAGAATGCCTGGGATATTGCCGAACAACTGGAACTTCCCTGCAGAGAAGAAGATGAGCCGGAACTACCATTCCAAACGGGATGGGTGCAAGGCTATAACAACCAGAAAATTTTATTAGAAACATTCTTCAGTGCTGTTCAGCCGGAAAAGACATTAATTTTTTTCTATGCCAAACAGACACCGTTAAATGAAGACGGAAGACGTGTTTTAATAGGCGTAGGTCGTGCTTTACATGTTGGAGAACCGGTTGAATATAAACGCAATAGCGCTGCCGGTTTACGTTGTTTTATTTGGGATGTGGCTATTCAGCATTCCGTACGACCCGATTTTAATGACGGCTTTATTTTACCCTATCAGGAATTACTTGATTATGCTGCCAAAAACCCCTCAATAAATCCTGCCGATTTTGTGGCTTATGCACCCGAGGATAGAAGAATAGAATTTTCTTATGCTACAGAACATGTTACCCATGACGGTGCCATTGGGGCATTGCTTTCCTGTGCAGACGCCCTGAAAAAATTATCGGGAGTAATTGAAGGAAATTGGGATAAACAATTAAAATGGATCGACCAGCGTTTATCGGAACTATGGAAGCTACGGGGTCCATACCCGGGACTAGGAGCTGCTTTATGTGCCTTCGGTGTAGAACATGGTAACTTCCTCGCTTACGATTTGTCTTCCCACTTAGGGGTAAATGAAGACCCTTGGCCTCTTGTGGACAACGTCTTTAAAAACCCTAGACAACTACCAGCTGAACTCGCCAGCAAGTTAGGAAAAACCATATGTGCAAAATGGGCCAAGTTACCCGAAGAACGCCGGGCATTATTAAAATTGATAAGTCGTTTTGAAGTTGTCATAGAACAGGCCACCCGCTTTTATGTTGATGAAGAAAGAACAAAAGCCGGTATAAATTGTTCTGACCGACAGTTACTAGAAAATCCATACCTCATTTTTGAAAAAGACCGTTATTCTCTGGAACCCGTTAGCGTTATGACCGTTGACAGAGGTATGTTTCCAGTTAAAGCTGTGCGGGAAGCGCACCCTCTTCCTGCACCATCAATATTAGATGATGCAACAGACCCGCGCCGTGTACGGGCCATTATTGTTAATACATTGGAGGAAGCTGCAGCCAAGGGACATACTTTGCTCCCGCAATCTCATGTAATCCAGTGTGTAAGGGATTTACCAATGGAACCGGCCTGTCCATTGGATCGTGATTTATTAAATATCGTGGAGCCGCACTTTGGTAAAGTAATTACCCTAAAAAACATGCAAGATAAAACGAGGGCGTATCAATTATTTGAATTAAGCCACATGGGTGAAATTATACGTAACCAGGTTGAGAAGCGCCTGCGTGGGAAACGTCACTTAATTAATGCTGACTGGCGAACGCTATTAGATAAAAAACTTGACGATAAAGACAATAAATTAGACGAGGATGAAGAACGTGCCAGGAATGAAAAAACAGCTGCTCTTAATGAATTAGCTGAATCACGCATATCGGTGCTCATCGGTCCTGCCGGAACAGGCAAAACCACCCTGCTATCAATAATTTGCAATTACCCCAAAATAGCGGAGGGTGAAGTTTTATTACTAGCTCCCACCGGTAAGGCTCGCATAAAAATGCAACAATCTACAGAAATAACTTCATACACCATCGCTCAATTCCTTCGTAAATATGACCGTTATGACGAAACTACCGGGGTTTACCGGGTTTCCACCAGAGATAAGGTTGATGTGGCAAAAACCGTCATTGTTGATGAAGCTTCTATGTTAACGGAGGAACAATTGGGAGCCCTGCTGGACGCGTTGAAGGGCGTACATAGATTAATACTGGTCGGAGATCCGAGACAGCTTCCTCCCATAGGGCCGGGTCGCCCATTTGTTGACATAGCTAATAGGCTAACCCCACCTAATATTGATGGTATATTCCCTAAAGTGGGCCCGGGCTACACGGAATTAACTGTTCGCTGCAGACAAAAGGGGGATCGCGAGGACCTGCAATTAGCTGACTGGTTCAGTGGTAGAAATCTCGGTCCTGGTGAGGACGAGGTATTAAATCATATTTTTCAAGACAAATCCACTGATCATATAAGGTTTGTATCTTGGGATACCAGCGCAGAGCTGAAAGTAAAAATTATAGAAGTACTGGCGAATGAACTTAAATTACAAGGGAAGGAAGATTACCAAGGGTTTGAACAATCACTGGGTGGCAAACAGTGGAAAGATAATGTTTACTTTAACCCCGGTAGTGCAAAAGAGGTTGAGGCCTGGCAAATACTCTCACCTGTTCGTGGTGGATTGCAGGGTGTAGCAGAACTAAATAGGTTAACACAGAAAACATTTAGGCATAAAACTATTTCATTTGCCCAAACACGATATAGAAAAATTCCAAAACTAATGGGACCTGAAGGTATCGTTTATGGTGATAAGGTCATTAACATTAAAAACCATGCTAGGTATAGTGTATATCCAAAAGAAAAAGCACTAAAATATGTTGCCAACGGGGAAATAGGGATAGCCGTCGGGCAATTTAAAGGGCCGAAAGCTAATTTTAAAGGCTTACCCTGGCTATTAAAGATAGAATTTTCATCCCAACCAGGCTTTACCTATGATTACAAAGCCAGTGATTTTAAGGAAGAAGCAAGTCCAATATTAGAATTGGCTTATGCTATTACAGTTCATAAAGCTCAGGGTAGTGAATTTGGTTTGGTGCTGCTTATTTTACCAAACCCTTGTCGGTTACTAACCAGAGAACTGTTGTACACCGCCTTGACTAGGCAAAAGGATCGTATTGTGATTCTTCATCAAGGTAACCGTTCAGAGTTATTAAAATATTCTACCGCTTATTATTCCGAAACTGCCAGTAGGCTGACCAACTTGTTTGATGCACCATCAATGGTTAATATTGATGACCGGTTCCTTGAAGAAAAGCTAATACACCGAACTCGGCGCGGCGAGCCGGTGCGCTCCAAGTCGGAAGTTATCATTGCCGATATGCTGTCCTTTAAGGGTATTGAATACTCTTATGAGAAAAAATTAATAGGGAATGACGGTACTGTAAAATACCCCGACTTTACCATTGAAGATGACGAATCAGGGATTACTTATTACTGGGAGCACCTGGGTATGCTCCATGATAAAGGTTATGCCAAGCGGTGGGAAAAAAAGTTGGAATGGTATAAAGACCAGAAAATTTTACCCGTTGAAAAAGGTGGAGGAGATAATAGAACCATTATAATTACTAAAGATTCTAATAAAGGTGGCATAAGTTCAAAGGAAATTGAACAACTCATAAATTCTATATTTAGGGATAATTAATATCAAAATATACACGGTGTGGTAAATATTAACTGAAGGTAAAATGTAGCAATTGTCGAATTAACCAATAACTTCTGGAGGATTTGGTATGAGCTTATCAAGTAGTTTAAAAATAATTTGACGGGGTAGCTATCAATAGCAGCCCCGTTTTTTGCAATCGTTGCAAAAATTGTCGAATTAAATATTTAATTATTTAGTAATAAAACTTTTTATTATTGTTAAATTGTGGAACAATATACTATAGGGGTGAAAAACCTTTGCAACTTCAAGTTCAAACCCAAAAAATCGAAGCAGCCAAAAGTAAATATTATAGACTTGTTCTTATTTTAAGCATCTTTGCTGAGACCAAAACAAAATTCCTGCAACAGACAAGCACTTCACTAAACTACCCCTATATAAATCTTAACTTAGCCTTAGCAGGTATACTTGTAGACATTCCCGCTCGCAAAAGGGCTGCTCAGATTCTAACTTCATTGAACGGTATTATTAGGACACATAATGAGGACGTTGTTTTTCTTGACCAAATAGAATTGCTATTTTTACCCGAACTACAGGTTGATCCACTTAAAGCGTTGCAAACCATCAGCCGTAATAAAACCATAGTTGCGGGCTGGACCGGGGAATTTGATGGCGGCAGGCTTACTTTTGCCAGCCAGGGGCACCCTGAGTTTCTGAGCTACCAGGGTTTAACCGAACAGGATTGCACCATTTTACAGGTTTAAGGGGGATAAGGAATTGAAATATGGTGATTTAGTACAATTTGATCCCATTGAAACAGTAGTACAGGTAGTAGAAGCAAATGATTATGCCGAAGCCCAAAGGCTGGTTAAAACGTTTGTTATATCCGACCGCATGGCCGAAAAACTACTAGATGTTATGCTGCCGCATTTACAGTTTCACGAACCTAAAGATAACAAAGCCTTGCTTGTGGTGGGAAATTATGGAACGGGTAAATCGCACTTAATGTCTGTAATCTCCACTATTTGTGAGCATGGTGACACTCCGGACTTAATCCAAAATAACTCGGTAAAAGAACATGCTGCCAATGTGGCTGGGAAGTTTAAGGTATTTCGCACAGAAATCGGCGCCTCAAAAATGCCGCTGCGGGAAATTATTTGTCAGGGCATGACTAACTTTCTAGAAACTATTGATGTAGAATATGTTTTTCCGCCGATGGACCAGGTACCCAATACCAAGGACAACTTAATAGAAATGATGGCCCAATTTGAAGAACTGTACCCAAACCAGGGATTTCTGGTGGTGGTGGATGAATTGCTGGACTACCTGCGCACCAGAAACGAACAGGAAGTGGTTTTAGACCTTAACTTTTTGCGTGAAATAGGTGAGGTTTGCAAAAACACCAGGTTTAGATTCATTGCCGGTGTTCAGGAATCCTTGTTTGATAACAACAGTTTTCAATTTGTCGCGGCAACTTTAAATCGGGTCAAGGCCCGTTTTGAACAGCTGCGCATCGCCCGGGAAGACGTAGCCTTTGTGGTAGCCAACCGGCTGTTAAAAAAGGATGACCGTCAAAAGGCTTTAATTCGCTCCCACCTGGAGAAATTTTATCAACTTTACGAAAACATGGCTGAAAGAGCCGAGGAGTTTGTCACCTTGTTTCCGGTGCATCCCGAATACCTAAAAACATTTGAAAGCATTTATGTGGCCGAAAAAAGGGAAGTATTAAAAACCTTAAGCCAAACCATCGGCAAACTGCTCCAGCAAGCCGTGCCGGAGGACGAGCCGGGCCTTTTTTCCTATGATTCTTACTGGGAATTTATTTTAGATAACCCTTCGTTAAGAAGCATTCCGGATGTACGAACCATTGTGGATAAAAGTCAGCGCCTGGAGAGTATAATTAATACCTCCTTTACGCAACCATTATATAAACCTACTGCCTTGCGCATTATTAACGCTTTGAGCGTTCATCGTTTGACCACCGGGGATATAAATTTACCAGTTGGCCTTACTGCCGCTAATCTAAGGGACGGTCTTTGCCTACACTTGCCTATGCCTGAGGAAGACGCCGACTTTTTACTTACCACGCTGGAAACCGTTTTAAGGGAAATCCGCAAGACCGTTAGCGGCCAGTTTATTTCCCAAAACAGCGAAAATGCGCAGTATTACCTGGATATCAAAAAGGATATTGACTATGATTCTGAAATCGAAAAGAAAGCAGACACGCTTTCAGAAGACACCCTAAATAGATATTACTTTAATGCCCTCACCCAGATTGTAGAATTGGGTGAATCTATGGTTACAGGCCACCGGGTTTGGGAATATGAACTGGAGTGGAAGGAAAAGAAAACCTCCCGCCTCGGCTGGTTGTTTTTCGGCGCGCCCAATGAGCGATCCACTGCGCAGCCTCCCAGGGACTTCTATATCTATTTTACAAAGCCGTTTGGCAAGCATGAATTTGAAGATGAGAAAAAACAAGATGAAGTCTTCTTAAATTTAATAAAGAAAGACGACAAATTTATAACTGCACTTAAGTTCTACGCCGGAGCGGTGGAAATGGCTGGTATCTCCCAGGGTGAAAGCAAAAAAAATTATACCGATAAAGCAGCCCAATACCGCAAAGATGTAGCCAATTGGATTAAAAATAACCTGACCTCGGCTTTTGAAATTACTTATAAAGGTGTTACCCATAAGTTTGTTAACTGGCTTAAAGGTGCCGGCTCCAGTAAGGATACCAGAGATCTGGTCAATACTGCTGCAGCAAACCTGCTATCTACCTATTTTCAGGAACAGACGCCGGATTACCCGACCTTTACCGTGCAAGTTACCTCAAAAAACCGGGACCAGTATGCCCAGGATGCCATACGCTGGATAGCCACCAACATAAAAACCGATATTGGGGCCAAAATGCTGGACGCCCTGGAACTCTTGGAAGGCAACAGCTTAAAGCCATTAAATTCACGTTACACCAAGTTTATTGCAGACCGGCTAAATAAAAAAGGTGCCGGCCAGGTGGTAAACCGCAACGAGTTGATTCAACCTGTTGACACCATTGACTATGCCATAGCTTACCGACTAGAGCCCGAGTGGGTGGCTGTGCTACTGGTGTCCCTGGTTTATGACGGGGCCATAACCTTGGCCTTACCAGGCGGCAAGTTTGATGCCTCCAACCTTGAGGACTTGGCCAAAAAACCACTGAAAGATATTATTGATTTTAAACATATCGAGCCGCCCAAGGATTTGCCGCTCCCAATATTAAAGGTGCTCTTTGAATTTTTAGGGCTGCCACCGGGGCAAATTGTCAACCCGGCCACCAGGGAAGAGGCCGTACAAAATATGCAAAAGGAAGTTACTACCCTGGTACAAAAAGTGGCCACGTTACAACCTCAGGTTACCAGCGGTATTCAAAGCTTTGGCATTAACTTTTTAACCGAAGCGGAAAAGGAACAGGCCAGAAAAAAATTAGATAGTTTCAAAAGCTTTTGGGAAACTCTGCAGGTTTATAAAACACCGGCCAAATTAAAAAATTTTCGCTATTCGATCAAGGATATCCAAGAACAAGCAGTTGCCAAACAAATCATGATTAGGCTAGTTGGATTACTGGCTTTGAAGAGAGAAACCGACAACCTGGCCGCTTATGTATCGCAGGCGGAAATGGCACTGCCTGGTGATAACCAGTGGGTGCAGGAACTGCATAACCAGCGCCGGCAACTGGCCGACTTGGTTACTGGTAGCAAAGTAGATAATACTATCAAGAAAGAAATAATCACCCGCCTAAAGAGTATAAAGGAAAACTATATTAATAAGTATTTGGAATTGCATAAGAAGTCCCGGCTGGATGTCCATGACGATACAAAAAAGAAAAAACTATTACAGCACGAGGACTTAAAAAAATTAAACAAATTAAAGCAAATCGAACTTATGCCCAAGGGGCAATTGCAAGAATGGAACGATGAACTGGGCAAGTTGAAGCCCTGTTTCAGCCTAGTCAAAGAAGACCTACAAACCGTTCCTATATGCCCGCATTGTTCCTTTAACCCCGCTCGGGAAGATAGTGCCAAGCCCGTGCACGGCCGGTTGGAGCAGCTGGAAGACGCCCTGGAGACAATGATCACGGAATGGAACAACACGCTGCTGGAAAACCTGGAAGACCCCATTGTGCGCAGCAATATAACGCTGATTGCCAATGAAAGCGCCAGAAGTAGGGTAGAGGAGTTTTTAAGCACCAGAGCTTTGCCTGTTAACTTAGACATTGAATTTATTAAAGCCGTCCAGGAGGTGCTGCGCGGCCTGGTTAAGGTAACCATGACTCTGGACGAAATAAAAACCGCCCTACTAACCGGCGGTAGCCCCTGCACCATTGAGGAGTTAAAGGGGCGGTTTATCAAATACTTGGATAATAATTTGACCGGTAAAGAAACTGCCAAAGTAAGGATAATTTTAGAATAACGGAGTGCGCAATGACATGGAAAAGAAAAAGTTAACTAAAGAATTACTAGACAGTGTAAGGCATATCGAAGGTTTTCCCATAGGGCGGGATGAAGACATCATTGCGCTGTCGGCTCCGCCTTATTACACCGCATGCCCCAACCCGTTTATTCAAGATTTTATTAAGGAACACGGCAAGCCCTATGACGCCACCGATGACTATCACCGAGAACCCTTTGCGGCTGATGTGACGGAGGGTAAGAATGATCCTATTTATAACGCACACTCCTACCATACTAAGGTTCCGCATAAGGCCATCATGCGGTATATCTTGCATTATACTGAACCGGGAGATATTGTATTTGATGGGTTTTGCGGCACAGGGATGACCGGGGTGGCGGCCCAAATGTGCGGTAATCCTGACCCGGCCTTTAAGACGCATCTGGTGCAGGAAATGGGCTCGGTTAAATGGGGAACCAGAAAAGCTATTTTGTGTGATTTATCCCCAGTAGCCACCTTTATTGCCTATAATTACAATAACCCAGTGGACGTAGAGGAATTTGAGAGGGAAGCCAACCGTATTCTATTAGAAGTAGAAAAGGAATACGGGTGGATGTACCAAACGCAACATACTTTTAACGGAAAAATACTGAAGGATGCGGATGGTAATCCTGTGTTGGGGAGGATTAATTACACCGTTTGGTCTGATGTATTCGTATGTCCGCAGTGTAGTGAAGAAGTTATATTTTATAATGCGGCAGTAGAAAAAGAAAAAGGTAAAGTTAATAAAGATTTTTTATGCCCCCATTGTAAAGCCATGCTAAACAAACGTAATATGGAGCGTGCCTGGGTAACCAAGTTTGACAAGGATATTAATGAAACTATACGCCATGCAAAGCAGGTACCGGTGCTGATTAATTATTCGCTGGGTAACAAAAGGTTTGAAAAAGATCCGGAAGGATTTGACCATGACCTTATTGATAAAATTGAGAGCATGGATATTCCTTATTGGTACCCTACTGAAAGATTTATGTTTAAAGGTCAAAGGTGGGGTGATACATGGAGATCAGGAATACATGCTGGTATAACTCATGTACATCATTTTTATACAAAAAGAGCTTTATTTAGTTTAGCAAAAGTTTTTAGTTTAATAGAAAAAGTTGATATTGACTTAAAAAGATATATTCTTTATACCTTCGAACAATCGATTTTGGGCATGAGTAAAATTGCAAGATATGTGCCTACTCACTACTCACAAGTTAATCAATATTTAAGCGGTACATTATATATAGGTTCCCAGGTTGTTGATGTTTCTCTAGGCTATATAATAGGTAATAAAATAAGGAACTTAAAAGGTATTCTCAATAAAATGAGACAGTTCACCAAAAAGGATGTAGTAATTGCAAATCAGAGCATGAATAGCTTTAAGTTCTTAAACGATAATTCTTGTGATTATGTTTTTACTGACCCACCATTTGGTGATAACTTAATGTATTCTGAATTAAACTTTTTTTGGGAAGCATGGTTAAAAGTTATCACTAATAATAATCAGGAAGCAATTATAAACAAATCGCAAGGTAAAGGACTTTTGGAATATCGGTTAATTATGGATAATTGTTTCAAAGAAATGTATCGTATTTTGAAACCCGGGCGTTGGTTGACAATGGTTTTCCATAACTCTAAAAATTCTATTTGGAATGCTATACAGGATGCTCTACTTAAAGCTGGCTTTATCGTAGCTGATGTCCGAGTTCTCAATAAAAAGCAAGGTAGTTTTAAGCAAATAACAACCACATCTGCTATGAAGGAAGATTTGGTAGTTTCAGCTTATAAACCAAAAGCTAATTTTATTGTAAAATTCATTGCCAAAGCCGGTACAGAGGAAGGAGTATGGGAATTCGTTAAACAACACTTGGAACAATTACCCGTGGTGGTGACTAGTGATAACTTAATAGAGGTACTTGCCGAAAGGCAAAACTATATGCTTTATGACCGCATGGTGGCCTTCCACCTGCAAAACGGCTACACAATACCAATGGGGGCTGCCGAATTTTACATGGGACTGCACCAGCGGTTTCCCGAGCGAGATGGTATGTACTTCCTGCCGCAACAGGTACCGGAGTATGAGCAAAAAAGGGCGTTAGCCCAAGGTGTTGGTCAACTTTCTTTGTTTATCCAGGACGAAAGATCCGCCATACAGTGGATGCGGTCCAAATTAGAAAATAAACTACAAACACTTGCTGAACTAACCCCGCAATTCTTAAAGGAAGCTAAGTATGTGCGATGGGAGAAGCAGCTTGAGCTATCCGAAATATTAGACCAAAATTTTTTACAGGACGAGGACGGTAGCTGGTACGTACCTGACATCAACAAACAAACCGACCTAGAAAAACTGCGTGAAAAGGCCTTACTTAGGGAGTTTGAACTATATAAAGAAGGTAAAGGCAAACTGAAACTATTTCGGTCAGAATCGGTGCGGGCTGGGTTTAAGTTTTGCTGGAAAAATAAAGAGTACCATACTATTGTGAAGGTAGCACAGAGAATCCCTGAATCAATTATCCAGGATGACGTATCTTTGTTAATGTACTATAACAATGCCCTAACCAGAACGGAAGGTTAAAATGGCGAAAAGATTTGTGACCGGGCAGTGGGTTTGGAGCGTTATGCACCAAGCTCCTGCCCGCATTATTGAGTACAAAGAAATATGGGGTTACATAAATTATATGGTCTGGTTGCCCCGGGCTAACGGTGTTCAATGGGTAAAGCAAGAAGCTTTAACTGCACTACAGCAACGGCAGCAATTTTCTTTGCCCGAACTTTCATACAAAATTGCCGCGGCCCGGATTAAGGATGCTTTAGCCAAGGACAACCTGCTGGCACCGGCGGAAGGCAGTGTTATACCTTTGCCTCACCAGTTATATGCTTTAAATAGAGCTATTTCAGGGAACCGGGTGCGCTATTTGCTGGCCGATGAAGTTGGTTTAGGGAAAACCATTGAAGCAGGGCTGATTATTCGGGAGCTAAAATTGCGGGGCTTGGTAAAAAGAATATTGATTGTGACCCCTAAGGGCTTGGTGGCCCAGTGGGTTCAGGAAATGCAAAATCACTTTAACGAAAACTTTCATTTGCTGATCCCTGGGGAATTAGCAGCCTTAAGCCTTATGCCCGGGCAAACGAATCCCTGGCGACAGTACAACCAGGTGGTGTGCCCGATGGACGCCATTAAGCCCGTTGAAGCGCGCAAGGGTTGGAGCAAGGAGCAGTTGGCCCGTTACAATCAGGATCGGTTTTATAATGTAATAGACGCCGGCTGGGACTTGGTGGTGGTGGATGAAGCACACAGAATGGGCGGCAGCACTGAGGTGGTGGCCCGTTTTAAGTTGGGTAAGGCGTTATCAGAGTCAACTCCGTACCTATTACTACTTACTGCCACTCCCCACCAGGGAAAAACAGATGGCTTTTACAGGTTAATGAAGTTAATTGACAGTGAGGCTTTTCCCAATGCCAATGCCATTGTTAAGGAACAGGTAGCCCCATATGTAATTCGTACGGAGAAAAGGGAAGCGCTGGATGCGCACGGCTGTAAAATTTTTCAGCCCCGCATAACCAAAATGCTACCGGTGGAATGGGAAGCCCGCCATGCCGAGCAGGAAAAACTTTACCACGCAGTTACTGATTACGTAAGGCTGGGTTACAACCAGGCTTTACTGGAAAAGAAAAATTATATTGGTTTTTTAATGGTGCTGATGCAACGTATGGTGACTAGCAGCACCAGGGCAATTCGGGAAGCGTTGGAAAAACGACTAGAGGTCTTGAAGCAAGTTCCCATTAATTACGTTGACCCAGACGTAGATTTTTGGGAATTAGACAGCCAGGAAATGGTAGAAGAACTCTTTGGCAAGAGCCTGGAAGGCTTAAAAAACGAACGGGCTGAAGTAGAAAGCTTACTGGCCCTAGCCCGGCAGTGTGAATTAAGCTATGTAGACGCTAAAGCAGAAAAATTGTTGGATATCATCCACCAGGTACAATTACAAGAGAATGACGAACAAGTTAAAGTTTTAATTTTTACTGAATTTGTGGCTACACAGAAGCTGTTAGCAGATTTTTTTAGTGAAAAGGGTTTTAAGGTAGCCATACTCAATGGCGCCATGTCGCTGGATGAGCGGCAGACCGCGCAGCAGGATTTTGCCGGCCACTGCCAGTTACTTATTTCCACTGAGGCCGGTGGTGAAGGTTTAAATCTGCAATTCAGTCATGTAGTTGTTAATTATGATTTGCCGTGGAACCCCATGCGGCTGGAGCAGCGCATTGGTAGAGTTGACCGGATTGGTCAAAAGCAGGTAGTTAAAGTATATAACTTTATCTTGTCTAATACCGTGGAATATAGGGTACAGGAAGTTTTAGAGGAAAAGTTAAAAATTATCTGGAAAGAGTTTGGGGTGGACAAATCCGGGGATGTATTGGATTCTGGCCAGGCAGAGGTTGATTTCACCAAGGCCTATGTTGCTTCTATATTGGCTCCGGGCAATATAGAACGTGAGCTTGACAGTTTAGCTCAGGAAGTGCGCGAAAAAGCGGAGAACTTGTATCAGGTGCGAGAAATTATTAAAGATGAAAAGGAATTGGATATAAGTTTGGTGGAACAAGTAAGTGGCCTGCCCATAGGATGTTGGCTAGAAACCATGACTGTAAACTATTTACAAGCCAACGGGGGAACGGTAACGCCAAAATTAACAGGTTACGATTTAGTATGGCCTGATGGAACCGTTGCCGAAGATATAACCTTTCAGGGGCAAAGATCTGATTGGGTCAGTGATAAAACACTAACGTTGCAGGATGAAAGAATTCAAAAGATATTAATGGCCCGGCAGATCTTTGTTCCCGGTGAACCGGTGCCGGTATTGCAGCTTAAGGACTTGCCGGAAGGCGTACAGGGCTATTGGGCTCTTTGGGCAATAGGTCTAAGCTATGCGGGTCACAGGTTAGAAAGGATTTTCCCGGTTTTTATGACCGAAGCGGGTAAGTTTTATTTGCCAACTGCCAATCATTTATGGGACAGGCTTATGGATAAAAACCAAAAGGTGTATTCCACCGGTTATAAAGAAAGTGATGTTATTTTGGAATTGTTGGAAGAAAAAATACAACAACATGGCTATAGTTTATATAAGGAAATTGAACAGCTGCACCGGCAACGGCTTATGCAGGAGAAAGAAAAGACGGCCCTGGCCTTTCGGCTGCGACGGGAGGCAATTAACCGTTTAGGACTAAAAGGGGTAAGGGAGCACCGGCTTAAACAGTTGGACCGAGAAGAACAGCTTTGGATTGAGCGTTTGGCGAACAAGGAGAATTTTATCCCTGAATTGACTCCGGTATGTTTAGTTTTTGTGGAGGGCTGTTAATATGCTTTGGTACCAGAGGGTATTGGAAAAGTTCAACTTAGATATGCACAGAATCATTCTTGTGGCTGACCCGGATGGGATTCTACAGGAAGAAAGTATCCTGGGTTATTTGACCGGTAAAGACTTTGAAATTGTGGAGCATAACGACCCGGTGGCTTTTCGGTATGTATATGAAGCAGAGTTTCGTGACCAAGCTGAGCGCAAATTAATTGTGCAAGTGCGGGAGTATAACTTAAACAGCTTGCCTTATGATGTGCAGCAGGCTGGGGTAGCCGTTAGCTTGAGTTTGGCGGAGTTTTTCCCCAGGTTTAGTTACCCAGTGCTAAAGCAATTAGATACTGAATTTATAGGTGCTTTGTACCAGGCTTATTCTGAATGTCCTGGGGTAACGCTGGGGGATCAGGGTACCAGAGAGTTTGTGCTGCAGCATATTTATGAATTGGTGCCAAGCTTAATAAAGAATCTCGAACAGTTTACCAGGGTTTTGCTTTCTTTACATTATCGTAAGGTGCAATTACCAGCCGACTTAGTAGCATTCATAGATGAAAAATTGCAGGGCAAGGAATTTTATACAGGCATAAATGGGTCAGTTTTACTAGCCAACCGGGAGGATTTCTGGAGCTTTTTACAGGAACAGTGGTCCCTTTTTATACAGGGCAAAATAAAAGGTGCTAGCCAGGCGCTGGTACCTTTTGAACATGACGATATCCGGGTTTATATAGATAACCTGTTTAATGAAGGCATATTAACACCGGTTGCTGTTAATCAGGGCGTGGATAAGTTACCCGAATGGGCTAAAGCAGGAATTACCGGCTATCAGGCTACTTACCATGATGAAACTAAGTTAAAACTACTCATTAAAAAGTTAGATAAATTATTGTACCAGGAGAACCTCTCTTATCAGCACTGGCTGAAGGTCGCTCCTATTTTAGCGGAAGCTAAAATAACATTATATGAAATTGCCAATTTGTCTCAGGACATGAAGGCTCAGTTTAATAACATATATCAGGAACTTAGCAAGCTGTTTAAGGAATGGTTGTTGGCTAAATACGGCACGTTAAGCAATTTGCCATATATTAAAAACCCAGTTATGGTGCATCATATTCCAAAATTCCTAGGCTACCAGGGGAGAAAGGCTGACTGGCAGAGGCTGGCCTTAGTAGTTCTTGATGGTATGGCCTGGGATCAATGGGTGCTGGTTAAAAAATACCTGCTAAAGTCATACGGTGTTAAGTTTGAAGAAGGTTCTGCCTTTGCCTGGGTGCCTACTATGACCTCGGTATCGCGCCAGGCGATTTTTGCCGGTGAGCCGCCACGGTATTTTAAAGATTCTTTATTTAACACAAGCAAAGAGGAACACCTTTGGAAGCGGTTTTGGGAGAATGAGGGCTTTAAAGCTTTTAATATAAAACTGGTTAAAGGTTTGGGAGATGGAGATAGTCCGGAATTAGATACCTTGTTATCCGAGCCTAAAACAAAAATCTTGGGTCTGGTTGTTGATAAAATTGATAAGATGGTTCACGGCCAACAGCTGGGAACTAAAGGCATGCACCAGGATATAGAGCTTTGGATGCAGGGGGGTTACCTACAAGCTTTATTAGAAAAGCTATTTGAAAATAAATTTAGGGTTTATTTAACTTCGGATCATGGTAACATTGAGGCGGTTGGCCAAGGTAAGCTTAACCAAGGGGCGTTAGTTACTAGCAAGGGTGAACGATTTAGAATATACCAGGCATCGGAGTTTATGCGTGAAGCAATGGAAGAAACAAAATCTATTGAATGGCCTAATAAATATGGTTTGCCCGATGACCTTCACATATTGCTAGCGGAGAATGAAACTGCTTATATCGCCGAGGGCAAAAGTGTTGTAAGCCACGGTGGCATTAGTATGGAAGAGATTGTTGTGCCCTTTATCAAACTGTGGAAGGAAGAAAAACATCGTTGAAAAGAATTGGCATGGATAAGAAAGTTCAACTAGATTGGATGGATAAGATAGCTTTTTTGCAAAAAGAGGAAAATGATGTTAAATATATTAAAGAACAAATGGACAGTTTACTATCGCAACAGATAGATGGTAACGAATCCAGGCGGAAACACATTACTGTTTTATTAAGAATATGGGTAACGGTGCCTGAAGAAGTTGTTCCACTGCGGGATAATGCCTTGCAGCTTATTAGTAAAGTAGCGTTTGAAGAAAGAATTGCTATTCATTGGGGAATGTGCCTACTGGCTTACCCATTATTCAAGGATGTTACTGCTATTGTAGGTAAGTTATTATCGCTGCAAGATGAGTTAACCTTGCTACAGGTGCATAAACGTATAATTGAAGGCTGGGGAGACAGAAATACCTTAAAATGGGCAGTGCAACGGCTCATTCGTTCACTAGCTTCTTGGGGAGTAATTATTGACACCAACACTAAAGGTGAATATATTGTTGCCAATAAGATAGATATCAATAACGATGAACTCAAACTCTGGCTGCTGGAATGTTATTTGCGCTGTCTATCTCAAGAAACAATAGCCTATCAAAGTTTAATTAGCGCTCCGTCTTTATTCCCTTTTAATTTAAATATAACATTGGGAGATTTATTAACATCAGATAGGTTTGAAGTAAATAGGCAGGGGCTGGATGTGGATGTTGTGGAACTAAGATAGATAAAAAAGGGATACTATTCAGGAGAGAGAGGATGGTTATTTGCCTATAGCAGACATTTGGTTAAGTAAACCAGTAAATACAAGGCAATTTTGCACGCAAAAAATTGCGTTCGCAGGAAATGGTAAACTGTGGATAAAAAAACTTCCAAGGAATTTAGCGATTTTTTATTACGAATACCATTGGAGCTATTAGCTAGTTATGCCGGAGACTGCTAAGCATCAAATTTTAAAGGTAATTGTTTTGCATTCCAAACTTCATTATAAATTAAAATATTGGAGGAAAAATGAAGAGAAAATTCTTTTCTTCAAATAAAATATGCCCATATGGTTGTTTATATTGTTTTTCGAAATGGGAAAATTATAAAAATTTTAACCCTTTTACAGTAACAAAATTAGATAATAATTTTGATATAGTGTATCCCAATTGCGATGGCGAATTTATGTTAGATGATTATAAAGACATAATTAACGATATTTATCACAATACAAGCAAATATATTGTAACAAGTTTTTCTACTAAAGGTATCCTTAAAGAAAGCGATATCAGTTATTTAAGCATAATTAATAATGAACTGATAAGTAAAAATAAAGGTTTTATCAAGGTAAGCATATCAATAACTAATGTTACTAGAATAAGCGAAATTGAACCTCATGCAAGTAGTTATGAGGACAGAATAAATTCTCTTGAACTGCTATTTAAATATAATATGCCTAGGTCTGTTACTATTAAGCCGGTATTACCTTTTATAGGAATAGAAGAATATTATAAAATAATTAATGACTCATCTAGATACTGCAGTCTATTTTTGTTGGGAGACCTATATGTTTCAGAAAGCACTCAATTTTTTAAAAATTATATTAAGGGTAAATATCAATTAGTAAACAGAAGAATAAACTGGCTTAGCGGAAATGTATGGAAAACCGTTGAAGACAACGATTTAAAGTATAATTTAAAACATCATATAAGTTATGCTAATTGCCACTCCTTTGATTGTGAAACTGAATTAATATATTATATAAAAAATCATTATGATAAAGAGAGGAAAGCTTATTAATTATGGAAGGTAATATTATCTTGGACTTCCTATTCAGCGGCGAAGTTATTGCTACATTTATATTGCTTGTCCTTACTATAAATACATTAAGAGATGTAATACGCGCAGTTGGTTGGGTTCCAAGAGGTTGTAAATATTCTGGGATTATCTATGGTAAATATGATGAATCTTTACTGATATCTGTTTTTAAGGAACTAGGCGTAAATAAAAAGAGTGTAGAAATAAAACTTTCTCACTTGAGAGACGGTGAGAATCTTCAATATCCAGTTTCTAAATTAATAGCCTTGTTATCAAAGTACATATTCAAATTTGATGAGGAACTTGATTATGGGAAAATGACTGTTGTATCAAGCAATTATTATATAAATACAATGGAGGCATCTCATAACACTGAAGATCTTAATTTAATGTGTATACTAATTAACAAATTGATAAAATCCAACTATGATACCAAATATCCTGATTTCATATTGACACCCAAAAATGGCAACCCTATATTAGGAAAAAAGTTCGCTGAAATTAATCGCATTATATCAATAATTGGAAAAGCATCAGATGATAATTCTAGGGCTAGAGTGGACCAGAGTAACCCTGAAGTATTTAGTAAATTATTCCTTATGAATTTCGAGGGCTCTCAAGAATTATTTAAAAAATTAAAAAAAGAAAATGAAAAGGGTAAATCTTTTTGGGGGGTAGCTATAGACTGTAATGCCTCAGGTGCCTCGAGCTTGCTAAAAATGATAGATGAGTTTAATAACATTATGCAATTATCAGAATATAATGTTGAAAAGGTTCAGCACGCATATATACTTTTTAGACCAGACACTAAGGAAGATGTAGATAAAAAATTTAGTGAAAAGGATTATAAGTTATATAGGTATTTTGATCTAAATGAGGATCTAAAAGCAGACTTATATGCCCAAAAAGGAGATAAAGAGTATCTAAATCTTTATACCGAGGACAAGCAGCAAATAAATATGTTTAAAGGCAAATTAGAAGAGAACGATTTAATAAAAACAAAGGAGAATTAAAATTGAGTTTAAACAATTCATGGCATTTAGTTAATAAATTTCATATTAAATTTAAACACCCGCATAGGAATAATCCGTCTGTTCTTGAAAGTGATAGAGTGGAGAAAAGGTATAAATGGATGCTCGAAGAATTACTAGAGTTTAAGAATGCAGAAAATATATATGAACAAGCTGATGCTATGATAGATTTGATGTATTTTGCATTAGGGACATTGGTTGAAATGGGTATAAAACCAGATAAAATATTTAAAATTGTACATAATGCTAATATGCAAAAAATTTGGGCTGATGGTAAACCACACTTTGATGTTGATGGTAAAACTATAAAACCTAATAATTGGGAAGACCCTTTAGCATATTTAAAAAAAGAAATTGATAGCCAAAACTGCAATAAGGAGCTAATAAAAAGTTATTATAATTACTCAGTAATACAGGCTAAACCATATCTATGTGTGGCGGCTTCTTTAGAAATGATCTTAAAAGCAAGTTTAGGGTCTTGTATGAATCAGGAATCCATTGCTAATTACTTTGGGTTATGTATACCTTATGATAAAGCTGAGTTTTTTACTGATTTAAAAAATATAACTTATTCTGACGAACCTAGTAATTGGGGTATAACTGTTAAGAAGAATGGATTAAATGGTTTTTTTCAAAATTTTAGTATCCCGCTGAAGGAGATTTACATACCAATATCAACACTAAATGATTTTTCTTTCGAAAAAGAAATTGAAAGAAATTTAATTGAAAGGAATCATATTATATGTGGCTATAATTATTCAAGTTTATATAAAAACAATGAAAATGTAGGTCATGTATCAATAATTACAGGTTTAACCGATGACGGAACCATTTATTTACTTGATCCAGGGCCCAAAGAAAATGGGATTAAAAAAATTAACAGCTATGATTTATTTATTGCAATAAAGCGCAAAAATGATGGACTTTGGATCATCACACAGTAAAGAAGATTGATAATTTCCTAGAAACATTACCAAATAAACTTTAGGATATAAATCACCGTGGCAAATATCGTAGTTACCTTGCCCCCCTCCGGAAAAATTGAACCATATGCCCGGAGAATCTGGAAGACCTGCCCGGTCTTCCAGATTCTCCTAAAAGGGGTCTGACCCTCGCCGCTTTATGACCCTCGCCGCTTTATGAAGGACAAGTTAAGCCATTCCCGTGATGGCAATGAATGCCTTGATGAGGACCCGGTAACGGGCTCTGCCCATTGCTGCTTGGGGCCATATTGGGAGGCGAAGCTTAATAAAGAAAGATGAATTTATGGCATACCAGGCATCCGAGCGCGGCGGTTTTGTCAAAGTTAAAGTGAATAATGACCGCGTAATTCTTGGGGGCCAAGCAGTTACCGTGTTGAACGGGGAGTTATTACAAGACCCAACGTTGGCATTGCCCGGGAGTTTCCGAAAGGGCCAAAGGCCCTTCCAGAAACTCCCTCAGGGGGCCTGTCCCTCTCTATATTAAAGTTTTAACGAATTAAAGCGGACATCTAAAGGAATCTATCAACCTAACATCAAGTGAGCCAATTGTTAGTAATAAACTAAAGGATAATGCAAAAAGTGAGCAAAATGCACTGTAGCGTTGGATAGATGTGCGTTCAATGGACGGCATTGGGGGAACTGGGGCAAGGTGCACGGTTTATGACGGAAGGCCTTGCAATAATATTTTTGCCGCCTAAATTATAGGCGGTTTTTTATGTGTTTGACAAACTGCTGTCAAAACTAGTCTTTACAATAAAAAAAATAAAGGCAGCCAGTACTTGATGTTTCTTGCGGCTAGTAAAATGGATGAACCAGGCAGGTTTTTCATTAAATTCCGGAGAATCTCCATATAAATATACATATGTCCAAATTATTGGATTTTCCCGGGAGGTTATAATTGATGGGCACAAGGCCGAAAAAAGATGCTTCCAAGGGGTTAAGACTAAATATGATCGTTGATAACTTGAATAAAAAAACTCCTTATGGCGGCGTAACTGTTAAGGAGCTGGTAGATAAATATGCAGTTAGCGAGCGGCAGATCCACCGCGACTTGAACACGATCCAAAATGAATTAAGGGTGCCAATCATAAAAAATGAACGTTTACTAGGCGGGGACAAACACACTTTTTATTGTCTGGAAACAGGATATTTACCCAGTTTAAGCCCGGAAAAAGCCACAGTTCTTTTTTTAAGTTTATTGCAACAAAAGGGCTCTGCTCTGGCCGGCCAACTAAATGAGCTAAAAGGCGTTCTGGTTTCCACTTTGTTTAAATACCATTACAACCCGACTGAACTGGCGGTAGAAAAACTGCAGAACCGGATCCATCTGGTAGAGGAAGACCTGGCCGAGCCGGCAAAAGTGGGTGATATTTTTGCCAAATTGGTAGCCGCGCTGAAAGACTGCTACCAGGTTAAAATTAGATACTTTGTAGCTTATAGCAGGGAGGAGACGGAGCGGTTAGTTAAGCCCTACGGCCTGATTTGCAAAAGGCAGAACTGGTACCTGGTAGCTTTTTGCTTAAACCGCCAGGACATATGGGTGTTTAGAGTTGACCAAATTATTGATGCCCTACCTTATACAAAGGAGAAGTTTGAGTATCCGGAGGACTTTAAGCTGAAAGACTATATGGCCCAGAGCTGGGGAGTAATTAATGACGGTGAACTCTGCCGGGTAAAGCTAAAATTTAGCCCTAACGTGGCTTTTCGGGTTAGGAATATTATTTATCACCCTTCCCAAACAGTTGACGAGGAATTGGCTGATGGATCGATTATTGTTTCTTTTAATGTGTGCGGCATTAAGGAGATGAAAACTTGGATCGTGCAGTGGGGAAGTTCAGTCGAAGTAATTGAACCATATTGGTTGAGGGAAGACATGTATAAATTAGCAGAGGATATATTAAAAATGTATAAGGCAGAATAAAAGATCTACACCTATTTATAATGTTAGAGATTAATGTTTTTAAGTCGTGCTTTCTGCTATAGCGCAGTTATCTGTGTCATGCAGCTGCTTGTACATACTCACTTTAGGAGTTTGGGATAAAACCCAGCTCTTTTTTTTGTGGTTGGTGCGTGTCACTAACACCGGGTATCAGTTCCGACATATATATCATGAAGCTATTACGGATCCGGCTCGTAGTGCGGCCAGCTATGTGGTTTTGCGTGGAAAAATTTTTTATTCAATTGTGATCGACAAAGTATTGTCAAGGCGAACCGCTACAATGAAATAAATCCCAACGAGGAGAGACAGTCTTATGAAGTTGATGGATAAGTTTTGTTACGGAGTTCTATGTTTTTCGAACACGCTGCCATGCGTTGGTCCCAGCGGGTAGACCCCGGGGCAAAACCGTCATCGGAGGAAAATGGAAGCTTACGCCAGGGCTATGTAATTATTAAGGGTAATTAAATTAACAAACGGGGGAATGACAGTGGACGGCACTATTGTAAATAGTCTGCAACCCAGGGATGAAGTAAACGGAGTATTTGCACTGCGCAGCAAAAAGCTGCTGCCATACCGGGACGGGCCAGGATACTTTTTGGTACTTAACCTGGCGGATAAAACCGGCCAGGTGGAAGGCCGGGTGTGGGAGCGGGCCGAGAAAGTTAGCAATTGCTGCCGGGCCGGCGATGTAATCAGGGTGACCGGTCGGGCAGCCGAGTATAAAGGGACTATCCAGCTAAATATTACCGCGGTGGAAAAATGCCCGGATGATGAGGTGGTTCCGGAAAGGTTTATCCCGTCTACCGGAATACCTGCAGCAAAGGTCTGGGAAGCCTGGCTTAATATCGCCTCTTCCATCGACAACCGGCATTTAAAGCAGCTGCTGACGCTGATGGCCAACGACCACAACCTGCTGCAATGCTTGGCCACAAGCCCCGCCGCCAAGCGTAATCACCATGCCAAGCTGGGTGGGCTTTGGGAACATAGCCAGGGTATGGTTAAGGCTGCCGAGGGGGTAGCGGCTGCTTATCCGCAAGTTGACCGGGATCTGCTAATCACAGGGGCCCTGCTGCACGATATCGGCAAAATTGAAGAATTACAGGCTCGGGCGGATATTGATTATACCGATGCGGGAAGGCTCCTGGGGCATATTGTTTTGGGGGTGGAAATCGTAAGCTGCTATATGGCCAAAGTGCCCGGCTTCCCCGAAACTTTGCGCCTCAAGTTATTACACATGATTGTCAGCCATCACGGCCAGTACGAGTGGCAGTCCCCCAAAAGGCCCAAGTTCCTCGAAGCGATTATCCTACACCAGCTGGACATGATGGACGCCCAGGTGGATATGTTCACCGAAGCTGCAGCCGGCAGGGATGATAATGAAGATAACTGGACCGGCTGGGCCAGGGGGTTGGATAGATATGTTTTCTGTGGTTAATTAAGATACATTTGGCAGGTATTACTAATGTATCGGCGAAATTTTCATTATACATACATTGTCTCTGAGTTATCACATGATGAATGCTAAGCCATGCAGGTACAGATTTATAAACAAAGGGAAGACATGGCCAGTGGAACGGTTCAAGAAAGATAACGAAAGAAATACAAAATAAAGGCAAAATTTAGGGGGTATGATTTTGACCTGGGATCCAAATAGGTTGAAGGCAATTTTTCACTCTGAGATATCAAGTAGTTATTTGCTGTGTGAACTTTTGAATGCCCGGTAGTTTCCGAAAGGGCCAAAGGCCCTTCCAGAAACTCCCTCAGGGGGCCTGTCCCCCGCCAAGGTGATGCGTTAACGCACTAAAGTAATTGCATGATGCCCGGGGGCCTGTCCCTCTCTGCGTTAAAGTTCTAACGAATAAAAGCGAGTGCACTATAAATTATTCGACAGAGGCGTCTTTACCATAGCACCCACCAGACAGTTAATTGTTGCAGAAGAAGCTCATGGCACCAACGGGTTTGAAGAATGGTTAATGAGATACCACGGTAAACAAATTAACACACCTATACATCCCGATTACCAACCCAAAGAATCATATATGAAATGGCATTTTAGAGAGGTCTTTAGGGGACCGGGAAGGTATCAGGTCGGTTAAAACGGTTCGGTGCCCGGAGAATCTGAAATACTTGTCTGTTCCTACAGAATCCCCCAGATGGGGTCTGGAATTCCTTTGCTAACTGTAAATGGGACTTTATGACTTTAAAGAAACACTGTCGGGTAAAGGACTGGCGCGGTGATATTGAGCAAATTTGCCGCAAGTCGATCTACCTACTAGCCATAAACAATTAATTATTCTATTGCAGAAATCTTCAGAACATTTTTCTTTAAATTTGGGATTTTATTTTTAATAATATCCCAAACAATTACAACATCTACTCCAAAATAGTCATGAATTAATATATCCCTCAGTCCGGCAATCTTTTTCCATTCATCACCAGCGTTATGTTTCTTAACGTCACCAGGAAGTTTCTTTACCGCTTCACCAATAATTTCAAGATTCCTTACCACACCGTCCTGAACCAGTTCGTTTTGCAAAAAATCTTGAAAAGACATATTCTCTGTGTATCTTTCGATCTTGTTAATAGAGCCAATAATATCACTGAGATAACCTTAAAATCCCTGGACATAACGCACACTCCCAGTTATATTAGACTTGATATCTGGTTTAATGGCCTCAGCAATAACCAAATCAACTTTTCGGTCAAGTAACTCTTCAAGAAAATATTTTAAATCCATATAGTTATCAAACGTTTTTTGGTCATGGTGAAATTCCACTAAAACATCTACATCGCTAAAATCAGTCTGTTCCCCCCTGGCAAAAGATCCAAAAAGCCCTATCCTTTTAACTCCATAGCCCTTTATCATCGGCATATTAATTTCAATCCTTTGCAATATAGAATCTGTATCATACATTATTAATCACCTTCCAAATGGGCAATCCATCTTTATTTCATTTTTTGTATTTTATCTTATAACTTATTTATTGGCAATATTTAGGGCGGGGTGGCCGGATATCGGGGGACGGCTAACGTTTTCTTCTTCCGCCTTTGCCCGGGAGTTTCCGAAAGGGCCAAAGGCCCTTCCGGAAATTCCCGCAAGGGGCCTGTCCCTCTCTACGTTAAAGTTTTAACGAATTAAAGCGGACATCTAAAGGAATCTATCAACCTAACATCAAGTGAGCCAATTGTTGGTAATAAACTAAAGGATAATGCAAAAAGTGAGCAAAATGCACTGTAGCGTTGGACAGATGTGCGTTCAATGGACGGCCTTGGGGGAAGTGGGGCAAGGTGCACGGTTTATAACGGAAGGCCTTGCAATAATATTTTTGCCGCCTAAATTATAGGCGTTTTTCTTTACAATAAAAAAATAAAGGCAGGCAGTGCTTTATGTTTTTTGCGGTTAGTAAAATGGATGAACCAGGCAGGTTTTTCATTAAATTCCGGAGAATCTCCATATAAATATACATATGTCCAAATTATTGGATTTTCCCGGGAGGTTATAATTGATGGGCACAAGGCCGAAAAAAGATGCTTCCAAGGGGTTAAGACTAAATATGATCGTTGATAACTTGAATAAAAAAACTCCTTATGGCGGCGTAACTGTTAAGGAGCTGGTAGATAAATATGCAGTTAGCGAGCGGCAGATCCACCGCGACTTGAACACGATCCAAAATGAATTAAGGGTGCCAATCATAAAAAATGAACGTTTACTAGGCGGGGACAAACACACTTTTTATTGTCTGGAAACAGGATATTTACCCAGTTTAAGCCCGGAAAAAGCCACAGTTCTTTTTTTAAGTTTATTGCAACAAAAGGGCTCTGCTCTGGCCGGCCAACTAAATGAGCTAAAAGGCGTTCTGGTTTCCACTTTGTTTAAATACCATTACAACCCGACTGAACTGGCGGTAGAAAAACTGCAGAACCGGATCCATCTGGTAGAGGAAGACCTGGCCGAGCCGGCAAAAGTGGGTGATATTTTTGCCAAATTGGTAGCCGCGCTGAAAGACTGCTACCAGGTTAAAATTAGATACTTTGTAGCTTATAGCAGGGAGGAGACGGAGCGGTTAGTTAAGCCCTACGGCCTGATTTGCAAAAGGCAGAACTGGTACCTGGTAGCTTTTTGCTTAAACCGCCAGGACATATGGGTGTTTAGAGTTGACCAAATTATTGATGCCCTACCTTATACAAAGGAGAAGTTTGAGTATCCGGAGGACTTTAAGCTGAAAGACTATATGGCCCAGAGCTGGGGAGTAATTAATGACGGTGAACTCTGCCGGGTAAAGCTAAAATTTAGCCCTAACGTGGCTTTTCGGGTTAGGAATATTATTTATCACCCTTCCCAAACAGTTGACGAGGAATTGGCTGATGGATCGATTATTGTTTCTTTTAATGTGTGCGGCATTAAGGAGATGAAAACTTGGATCGTGCAGTGGGGAAGTTCAGTCGAAGTAATTGAACCATATTGGTTGAGGGAAGACATGTATAAATTAGCAGAGGATATATTAAAAATGTATAAGGCAGAATAAAAGATCTACACCTATTTATAATGTTAGAGATTAATGTTTTTAAGTCGTGCTTTCTGCTATAGCGCAGTTATCTGTGTCATGCAGCTGCTTGTACATACTCACTTTAGGAGTTTGGGATAAAACCCAGCTCTTTTTTTTGTGGTTGGTGCGTGTCACTAACACCGGGTATCAGTTCCGACATATATATCATGAAGCTATTACGGATCCGGCTCGTAGTGCGGCCAGCTATGTGGTTTTGCGTGGAAAAATTTTTTATTCAATTGTGATCGACAAAGTATTGTCAAGGCGAACCGCTACAATGAAATAAATCCCAACGAGGAGAGACAGTCTTATGAAGTTGATGGATAAGTTTTGTTACGGAGTTCTATGTTTTTCGAACACGCTGCCATGCGTTGGTCCCAGCGGGTAGACCCCGGGGCAAAACCGTCATCGGAGGAAAATGGAAGCTTACGCCAGGGCTATGTAATTATTAAGGGTAATTAAATTAACAAACGGGGGAATGACAGTGGACGGCACTATTGTAAATAGTCTGCAACCCAGGGATGAAGTAAACGGAGTATTTGCACTGCGCAGCAAAAAGCTGCTGCCATACCGGGACGGGCCAGGATACTTTTTGGTACTTAACCTGGCGGATAAAACCGGCCAGGTGGAAGGCCGGGTGTGGGAGCGGGCCGAGAAAGTTAGCAATTGCTGCCGGGCCGGCGATGTAATCAGGGTGACCGGTCGGGCAGCCGAGTATAAAGGGACTATCCAGCTAAATATTACCGCGGTGGAAAAATGCCCGGATGATGAGGTGGTTCCGGAAAGGTTTATCCCGTCTACCGGAATACCTGCAGCAAAGGTCTGGGAAGCCTGGCTTAATATCGCCTCTTCCATCGACAACCGGCATTTAAAGCAGCTGCTGACGCTGATGGCCAACGACCACAACCTGCTGCAATGCTTGGCCACAAGCCCCGCCGCCAAGCGTAATCACCATGCCAAGCTGGGTGGGCTTTGGGAACATAGCCAGGGTATGGTTAAGGCTGCCGAGGGGGTAGCGGCTGCTTATCCGCAAGTTGACCGGGATCTGCTAATCACAGGGGCCCTGCTGCACGATATCGGCAAAATTGAAGAATTACAGGCTCGGGCGGATATTGATTATACCGATGCGGGAAGGCTCCTGGGGCATATTGTTTTGGGGGTGGAAATCGTAAGCTGCTATATGGCCAAAGTGCCCGGCTTCCCCGAAACTTTGCGCCTCAAGTTATTACACATGATTGTCAGCCATCACGGCCAGTACGAGTGGCAGTCCCCCAAAAGGCCCAAGTTCCTCGAAGCGATTATCCTACACCAGCTGGACATGATGGACGCCCAGGTGGATATGTTCACCGAAGCTGCAGCCGGCAGGGATGATAATGAAGATAACTGGACCGGCTGGGCCAGGGGGTTGGATAGATATGTTTTCTGTGGTTAATTAAGATACATTTGGCAGGTATTACTAATGTATCGGCGAAATTTTCATTATACATACATTATCTCTGAGATTACTTCAGAAAGCGGTTTAAGGAGGGCGATTAATGAACTGCGTTTTTTGCAAGAAGCCGGAAACCGAAATTGTAGCCGAAAACGATTTGGCCCTGGCCTTTTGCCATCACGGGGGATTGTTTAAAATAACGTCAGCTGTCGGATTACTGAGTTAGCCGAATGTAAATAGTATTAATGTGTCAAGACCGCCGGTCCTTTAATGGAAGTATTGTAGTATTCGGCTTTTTATTAAGGCAAATTGGAGAGCTAATAATGGGAAACACTGATAAGTTTGAAATGATCGCTAATATATATGACACTTCTGAAAGAATCCAAATTGCAAAGGTATCATCAGCTGCCATTCGTGAATATTTAGTTGACGCCAAAAGTAAGCATGCTATTGATTTTGGTTGTGGAACTGGTCTTGTGGGAATGAACTTGTTAAATGATTTTAATTCTATGCTTTTTCTAGATACATCGCAAAATATGATTAATCAAATGAAACAAAAAATGGCTGACTTTAATATTCGGAATGTAGATACATTATGCTTTGATTTCGAAAAGGAAGGTCGATCGGATTTACATGCTGACTATATTTTTATGGCTCAGGTACTACTCCATATTAATGATGTTGAGTTAGTTTTATCAAAATTATATGATGTTCTAAATGTGGGAGGGCATTTATTAATCGTAGATTTTAATAAAAATGAAAAAATAGTTTCAGATATGGTTCATAACGGATTTGATCAAGTAAAGCTAAACGATATTATGGCTAAAATAGGGTACAGGGATATTCAATCCAAAACTTTTTATTCTGGAAGTAAAATATTCATGGGACATGATGCATCTATGTTTATTCTTGATTCACAAAAATAAACACACTCGTGTTATTAGTAATTTATTTACTGGCATTGACTTGGTTGATTCTCTTCAAACTGCAATTTTCTATCAAGGAGCGTGGGTGAAATGTGGAAATGCCCGAAATGCGGTCGTGAATTCAAAAACACGGAAAAAGATCACTTTTGTATGAAACCGAACAGCATTGACGAATACATCGCCGCACAACCCGAGGATGTGCGGCCTCTGTTGCAAAGTATCCGAGAAACCATCCGTGCAGCCGCGCCGGAAGCCACAGAGAAAATCTCGTGGCGGATGCCGACATTCTGGCAGGGCAAAAACCTCATCCACTTCGCGGCGTTCAAAAAACACATCGGGTTGTACCCCGGCGGCGAAGCTACGTCCGAATTTGCGGAACGGCTCGCAGGATATAAGACCAGTAAAGGAGCGATTCAGCTACCGCTTGGCAAGCCGATAGATTATGAACTCATCACCGACATCGTGCGGTGGAGAATAAAGCGGAAAACGAAAGGGATTGACACTTTATGACAAACGAGCGCGTGTACAAGATGGCGTTTTCAAGTGTTCGGATAATCTGGAAGACCTGCCCGGTCTTCCAGATTATCCTAGATGGGGCCTGTCCCCCGCCAAGGTGATGCGTTAAAGCACTAAAGTAATTGCGTGATGCCCGGGGGCCTGTCCCTCTCTGCGTTAAAGTTCTAAAGAATAAAAGCGAGTATCTAAAGAGATCTAACAATCAGAACAAATCGGCAGTTTTGGGTCGGGGACAATAGGTAGCACAGCAAATCCAATTTACTTTTTAAAATCTACCGTATGCCAGTGATCCCCCGTTATTGACTCGGATTTACCTTGGACGAGGTGCCAGACCGATGGTGCTGGCATGGGGTACCCAGCAATCACTGTAACAAGAACATCAGATGGTGCCTTAGCAGAGTATATCCCTTCTCGAATTACTGACGATGCTCCAACAAGCAGAGTATTGGGAGCGGATGAATGGCTCCGGTTTGTCCATGAACTGTTCGGTTGCCACATCGCAGATTGGAAGAAACGGTATGTTGACCCGCATGTCCTCGATGGAACACAGTGGGTACTTGAAGTCTCTTTTGAAACTGGCAAACCGCTCAAAATATACGGGAGCAACCAATATCCAGCACACTGGAAGGAACTGTTGAAAGCAGTAAACAAGCTCGGCTTTGCCGCTATGCAATGAGGCATTATAGCTACAGAAAAGATATGAAGGCGAATCCGACCGTTTGGAAACCGTTATCCAGTCAATGAGACAAACACGGCTAATTATTGTCATAAAATACAAAATTATCTTGAGGAATTAACTTGTTTCAAGGAAGGAGGGACTTTAATGAGTACAATTAAAAAAGAAATCCATGAAATGGTCGATGCTTTACCCGAAGAAAAAATTATATTGCTAAAACAGATTTTAGAATATTTAATTAATGCCAATCAAGAAGATCATTCATGGCTGGAAGCCGATCTCGGTGAACTTCCTCCATATGAATGGGGAACAGACGGTCCACCTAAAGGCAAAACCGTTAAATACCAACCCGGAGTTGGATTAGTGATACAAGAGGATCAGACTAATGAAGGATAATATTATCAAACCAGGTGACGTAATCTTGATTTCTTTTCCTATTCATAACCCCAAGGGGCATGAACAGGAGGGAAGCAGACCTGCTATAGTGGTGTGGGGGTACCAAAGGGAGCGGTTCGTTATCCCGTGGTCTTTGTTATTCCCTTAACAACCCCAATAGGTCCCTGGGCAAGAAAAAACCCTTCATTATACCCACTTATACCGCCAGGTACAACAGGAATCACCCGGGATTCTATTGCCCTGATTGACCAATTGCGGGCAGTGGATGTGCAACGGGTGCAGTCTTATTTTGGTTGTTTGGAGAAAGAGATTGTTAATCCGATTAGAAGAAAAATCTTCGTTTATTATGGAGATAATTTTGCAGTTGAATAACTGCTATTTAAGCAGGTGGAACGATTGATTATGCGCTTCGAGGCGTTTTGCTTTTTTTGAAATGGAGCCAGCCTTTTCAGCGGAAGGGTTCAGAACATATCAGACCATAATCTAGAACCCCAAGTTCGATTCTCATCAGCACTTGGGCTGGTCCTCGAAAAGGTTCTAGATAATGAATAGTTCCGGAAACTGAGGTAATAAATAATGGGCAATCTAAAAAAAACATTTCATAATATGGTAGATAATTTGCCTGAGGATAAACTATTATTAGTAAAAGAGAATGGGAACCCAACAAGCCCCCCAAATAATCATTAATGAGGTGGTTACCGGTGATAAAATTGCCCTTATCGGATACTAAAAAACAAAGTATTGCATGGTTTCATAATATACTTAACTGATTTATACCCTGAACAAATAGTTTCTATTGATTTCCCGGTAGGGAGTGAAGAAAAATGATTACTCAAATCCATGTAAAAAATTATCGGAGCATTGGCGACGTTACTTTAAAAATGGGCAAGCTTACCGTTTTAGTGGGGCCAAATGGCTCTGGCAAAAGTAATTTTATAGATGTTATAAGGTCTGTATCCGAAATTTTGCAATTTGGTCTTGATTCGGCTGTAACCAAAAGGCATGGTATAGCCATGTTGCGCAGGTGGTCTCCCAAGAAACCTTATGATATAACCATAGAATTTAATATCAAAGGGGATAAAATCAAAAACCCCTTCACAGCAATATATGGCTTTGAGTTAAAAAGCGAAAGAGGCAGTCAGGTAAGTGTAAAAAAAGAGTATTGTACTGTTAAGTGGAAGGGAAAAGTTGCTGAGTACCAGTATGAAAAAGGCATACCGGTTAAACCGGTGAGCACTGGTTTGACACCCCAAGTGGGTGAAGACACATTTGTTCTTAGCGCTATTGCAGGGACTGAGCCATTTTCGTTTGTTCGCTCGGCTTTAGTGAATGTGAGTTTTTGTTCAATATTCCCCAATACTATCCGTGAACCTCAGAAACCGGGAAGAACCGAAGCGCTGGAGGAACATGGGTCAAATTTAGCCAGCGTATTGAGAAATATGAAAAAGCATGAAAGTAAGTGGTTCCCCGATATTAAGTCTGCGTTAAATAAAGTGGTTCCCGATATTAAGGATTTACAAGTTCATCAAGTTGGTGGTTACCTGGTTATAAAATTGCTTCACAGTGGCTTAAATGAGGACCACTGGTTTGATGCTTCCCAGGAATCTGATGGTACCTTAAGAGTACTGGGCTTGCTTGCGGCCCTTTATCAAGATGCCCCTAAGTCCCTGCTATGTGTTGAGGAACCCGAATTGACAATCCACCCTGGTGCTTTGGGCGTATTGACTGATATATTACTTGAAGCAAGTAACCGTTCTCAGCTCTTATTAACAACACACAGTCCTGACTTAATTAGCCGCCTGCCGGTTAGGTCATTGAGGGCAGTAGAAAAACTAGATGGCGTTACACTTATTAACGAAATTGATGAAACGCAAAGAAAAGTCATTGAACAGAGGCTCTTCTCAGCGGGAGATTTATTAAGACTGGAAGGTCTTAACAGACAGGTTGATGAAGGGGGGCAATAAAGTGGGCAGTATTGTCCCTATTGTTGAGGGAGATGGAGAGATTCAGGCTGTTCCAAATTTATTAAAAAGAATGCTTTTCAGACATGAATGTTATGACCTACATATTGCGAAACCTAAAAATGCTCATGGCTGTGGCAATTTAACATCCCCAGGGGGTATAGAAAGATTTATTCAGTTTGCTTTAATTCAGCCACGTTGTGAAGGGGTACTTGTTCTACTAGACGCAGATGAGGAATGCGCATATTCCCTGGCGAAAGAATTGGCAAGAAGAATAAATACATTAAACCCGAGTAAGCCGGTTGTTGTTGTGGCGGCCAAGTGTGAGTATGAGGCCTGGTTCCTGGCCAGTTTGCCAACGATGGCTGGAACTCAGCTCGAGGGGCGGCCGGGCTTACTCCCGGGAATTACTGTTCAAGATGAAAGAATTGAGACAATACGAGGTGTAAAGGAATGGCTTAGCCGGAACTTCCCCGAAGGTAGAATCTATAAGGAAACATTAGACCAGCTACCGATGACAAGACTAATAGACTTGGATATAGCTTTAGCCAAATCCAGGTCGTTGAGAAGAATGGAACATGCAATTGTTCAACTAATCGAACACCGGAATACAGGCGGATTTGTTTCGCCTTTATAAATCAAACGTAACGTTTGGGGAGTAGATAACAAAATGGGACCAGTTAGCCAGTATGTATTAAAAACTGTGGCCACCGAGCTGGACAGGCATGGTATTGTGCCCGGGAGTTTCCGAAAGGGCCTGTCCCTCTCTATGTTATTTATTTTTAGTTAATCTATTTAATAATCGAATAATTTTGTTCATATCTATTCTTCGTTTCTAGAATCTCTTATAACATGAGCTGATGGTTTTCCATATTTCTTAAGAAATTCTCCATTCAAAATACCTTTTACACTATTCAAAGATCTTTTATTTTTCCTTTGCCGATATACCGGATTAAGTATAATTTTTTCTTCTTCTAAGGTAATTTCATAAGCATCTACATTAGGTGGAACTTTAATCGCTAGTCGTTTTTTAAATGGTTTAAACACTAAAAACACCTCATTTCAAGATTACCATTTTCCAACTTGGAAATCGGCTACTATATATTCGAAAACATATACTCGCATATCCTTTGCTCAATTATAGCACACGTTATCTGGTGTTAGAATGCCCACCGCTGACAGCGGTAAAAACTTTGCCCGGGATTTGTCCCCCTCTGCGTAATCTCTTATTTGATCGGGCGGTAATCTACCGTGCATGCAAAAGTATGGGACATGCAAAAAGAGAGTGAAGGTACTTGCTTTAACAACCCTGGCCCATGATAAAATAAGGATAGACGCAGGAGTTAAAAAACGTGCCAATTACCTTGTTGGTATGGGTTTTAAACCTTTTGATGCACTACATCTTGCCTGTACTAATTAAGTATGGGACATTGAAAGGGTTCGATGGACGCCTAGCAGTCAAAGTCAAGCCCGGTCAGGGCGTTAGAAAAGCGGTTTGGTAACCCCGGGAAGATCCTTAAGATACCTGGGGTTCACTGCCTGGAAGGCCCTTGACCCTTTCGGAAACTATCAGGTAGTATGCACACGGTCTTTGGCCTGGAACGTTAATAACACGGCCGATCTGGCTACAGTAAAAGCCAAGCCTGTGGACATGTTCCCTCACACATCCCACGTTGAGACGGTGGTAAGGATAGAAAGGAAATGAATGAAAAGGTTGATTTGTGAACTGTCAGGACGCATTCAGCGTGTTGGCTTTTGTTTTTACTAGTTCTGTAAAATATACTATTTGGGGAGGAATATTTAGGAAGCGTGTAGAATTTTTGAGCATAAACCATTGGAGTGGTGGTTATGCCAAAACAGGACAAGGGGTCAAAGCTTTGTAGCGAATGGGGATTGAATGTAAGACAATTCCGTTATAGTGAGTGGGGTAATTGGTACGGCCTTATTAAATCGTACCCTGCAGCACTGTTAGATTCATATGGATACTTATATTTAGAATCTCCTACCGCCCTTAATATCCCTGGGATAAAAATTGGGAAACGCATAAACGTACCAAAATGCATTTCTAGCCTTCCTGGATATGTAAGAATAAAACAAGAAAACAATATTGTTTCTCAAAAAGATGTGAAATATCAGGATGAATCACTTATTAATAAAACACAGTGGAAAAATTTATTGCAAAATAAGGAAATTACTAGTGAACATGACTTAAAAACTGTTCTTACGGTTTTTAACAGCCCACATAATAGGTCAACTGCAAGTGAAATAGCAACAATACTTGGGGAGAATAACTATCACATTATTTCATCCGGCAATACAAGTTTCTCTAGAAGAATATGTGCTTACTTGAATATAAAACCACCGAAAAATAATAAAGGTGGCAACAGATGGTGGACTATCCCATATTGGGGTAAATCTAAAGGTGATGGAAAGTGGTTTTACATATTGCGGCCCGAACTTAAAGAAGCAATTGAAGAATTAATATCTGAAGGTAAGTTGAATCTTAGGGATATTGTTGATCGCATTCCTGAAATCAGAATAATACCTATGAGCAAAACAATAGAATTTAATAATCAATCAATTGGAGTCGTGCAGCAGGAGTTTTTTAAAAAAGATTTAAAAAACAGATATGATTGCTTATTTTATTTGAAAACCGGGGGAATTTACTGTCCTAGAAATACTCTGCTTCTTTTTCAATATGATAATAGGATTATTGCATGTGCTAAGCTCATTGAAGTAATAAAATATAAAAAACCATATGATGATGTTTATAATGAAGCTTTGTCTCTAGATAGAAGCAGCATTCGGATTTTTGATCCGATAACGCCAACTGAATTAAAAGTCATTGATCGCGAATTTAAAAAATTTAGCCAAGCTAGGCAGTTAATAAATATTAATTGTTTGACCAGTTTATTAAAATTAATAAGTGATAAAAAGGATTTCCAGATAGCGGAGGAAATACCGGAAGAAAACGCAGATAAGCTATTTGAAGGGGCAAAGAGGCAGATTACTGTTAATGCTTATGAAAGAAATCCTAAAGCAAGATCCAAATGTATTGAATACTATAAAAAGTTAAATAACGGCAAAACAGTCTGTCAAATTTGCGGTTTTGATTTTGGAGCTTTTTATGGTAAAGAGGTGGAAGGGAAAATTCATGTTCACCATGTAAAGCCTTTGTATGAAATAGGTGATGGGTATGAGGTAAATGCAATTAGTGATTTAATTCCTATTTGCCCAAATTGCCATTTGGTGATACATTCGAAAGAGCCTGCTTATACACCACAGCAAATTAAAAAGATGCTGAAAAAATAAGGGTAGTCAAAATATAGATAAAGAACATCTGCTTTAGGGCAGGTGTTTTCAATTATATGGGATAAATTAATTAACTCGTGAAAAATGTTATACTTTGTATAATATATTTACTTATATTCAAAATGCATAATATAATATAAAAATAGGTAGTTCCGGTAACCTTAGGTAATATAGGGGTGACTGGTTCCGGATGCAAACTAACCACTAATTTCTTCTGGTTAATATTAAATTTCAACAGGAGATGATTATTTTGAGTAGTAAAAAAAATTTGGGAACTGTCATAATTATTTTGGGAATTCTAGCAGGTTTATTTTTCTTTGGTGCGGGCTGGAGAATAAGTAATGCAGGCGGCAATATGACGGAACTTAGATCAGTATCTGGTGATTCAGTGGCTGAACATTATTATCAAGAAATGGGTGAATTTGTGAAGGGAATGAGCTTATTATCTTATGGATTGGGTATGGCAGTGATTACTTTTTCTATTGGAGTTGGAGGTAAAATGATAATTGGAACCGATGTTAACAAGCAGTTAACCAAAGAAGAAATAAATCAGTTGCCCAAGCTTTAAATGTAAATTTATTCAGGGTTAGTAGGTGAAAAAAATGGCCAATGAAAGATATAAAATCATAAAAACATCTCAACACAAAAAGTGGTTGGTAGGCAGCCCTGTGAAAATAGAAAAAAGCCAGCTGCTATTTGACAATCATAGTAACAAAGTAATTTTACAATTAAAATTATTTAATTTGAGCGATAAGATAATCAAGTCAGTTTATTTAGATATAGACTGCTATGATGATGCCTTAGATTTTCTTTCATCAATTAATGACTGTGCAATACAGGGCGTAGATGCAATGCCTCAGTCACATTTTGGAGAGCATCACCCAATTATATTAGAATCATCTAAGACGACAAACGTGAAAGTCATTATAAGCAAAGTAGTTTTTGTGGGTGGCAGCGTATGGAGAAATGATGAAAAGTATTTGGGGGGAGATCTACCGGAACAAAAAATTATTGATCCCCAAGACCCGCTTTTGGAGCAGATCGCTAGAGAATGCAATAAAAAAGGCATAAAGCCTATTTATTGGTTGGAAGAAAACGATGCTTACTGGCGTTGCATCTGTGGACAGCCAAATACAAATGATTTGTTGCGGTGCGGGTATTGTAAAGCTGATAAGGAGTGGCTTAAGCAGCTTGACAAAGATTACTTGTCAGAAGCGAATGCAAGGTTTATGGAAGCTGAAGAAATACGTCTTGCAGAATTGCAAAAGCGGGCTGCGGCAAAAAAGCAAAAGGTAAACAAATTAATAAAAATTGTTGCAGCAGTTTGTGTAATATCCTGACTTTTACAGTTAGCATAGCATAAGAATCAGAACGATTGGAATATTATCCT
>JAENYQ010000019.1 GCA_016841675.1 Desulfotomaculum sp. | reverse complement strand
TTTTAAATCACCCTTTATATGGTATTTGGGATTATATGTTTTTCGAATGTACTCGAATGATATCCCTGCTCTCCGTAAAATAGTCGCTAAAGCTATTCGCCTAAAGGCGAAGGTTTTAGACCTGGCACTTGGAAAATAAAAAAGCCCACAGTCAAAAGACCGTGAACTTTTCCATCATCCACTTAAAATGCCCAAAAACGGCGCATCGCGCAAGCAGGCAGGTCTCCTGGCTTCCGGCTCAATCGCCCGTACCGCCCGCCTTCCCGGTTTTACCAGTGACGTTTTCGGCGAGGGCTACCCCGGTTACAGTGGCGGGACCGCCCGGGAATCTCACCCGGTTCCCTATTCTCCCCGTAGGGCACCTGCTGCACAATGTATTTGATTTTCCCTAATATCATATTCCACTCCCGCCGGTTATTTCCTGCCAGAATCTTTCTCTGGCACATTTTTTTCCTTAACTCATGCATTAATTGAATAAAGCATTTGCTTACCAAGATTTTGTTGACTACATAAATAGGTAGTATTAATATTCACTTATTAGATTGTCTTACTAATCTTTTGCATACAATAAATTTCATGTATACAAAAAGGATGAAAGTCTTTTAAAATAGGTTAACATTTGCAACAAATTTGCAATCCGAATTCTTCGCTAACGCTCAGGATGACAACTGCAATTAAAAGGAGATTGGCAGATGCGGCAAGTAATTAAACAGCTCACCGAAATAGTTGGTAAAAATAAAGTTCTTACCGCCCCGGAAGAGCTTTTTTGTTACGGATATGACGCCACTTTCCGCAATTTTACGCCCGACGTAGTAGTCAAGCCCCGGGACAGGAACCAGGTTGCGGCCATTGTCAAACTGGCCAATGAAAAGGGCATCCCTCTTTACCCCCGAGGCGCGGGCACCGGCCTGAGCGGCGGCTCCCTGCCGGTGAGAGGTGGCATTGTAATTGTACTCACTGATATGAACCGCATCCTGGAAATTGACCGGGAAAACTTGTTGGCCGTAGTGCAGCCCGGGGTAGTCACCGCCCACTTGCACCAAGCTGCCGAAAAGGAGGGGCTGTTTTACCCGCCCGACCCGGCCAGCAGCGACGCATGCACTATCGGCGGGAATATTGCCGAGTGCGCCGGGGGCCCCAGAGGTTTTAAATACGGCGTCACCAGGGACTATGTAATGGGCCTGGAAATAGTGTCCCCCACCGGGGAAATACTGCACGCAGGTGGCAAAACAGTAAAAAACGTCAGCGGTTATGACCTGACCAGGCTGTTGGTGGGCAGTGAAGGCACGCTGGGCATTATCACCGAGGCCACACTGAGACTGATCCCCCGCCCCCGAGCAGTTAGAACGCTGATGGCGGTTTACGACGACCTGTTAAAAGCAGGGGAATCCGTCGTTAAAATCTCAACATCAGGTGTCATCCCCGCCACATTGGAGATTATGGACCGGCTGACCATCCAGTGCGTAACCCGTTATTCCGGCTGTAATCTGCCCCAGGACGCCGAGGCGATTCTGATTATCGAAGTGGATGGCATGGAGAGCGCCGTGGCCCAAGAGGCGGATATTGTAGCCCGGGTATGCCGGGAAGCCGGGGCCCGAGAAGTGGTGGCAGCTCAGACACCCGATGAGCGGGAAATGATTTGGCGGGCCAGGAAAGCAATTTCGGCAGCGCTGGTACAAATTAAGCCTACCAAAATTTCCGAAGATGCCACGGTACCGCGCAGCAAAGTGCCGGAAATAATTATCAAACTGCAGGGAATCAGGGATAAATACGGTATTAATTTGGTCATTTTCGGGCACGCCGGGGACGGCAACCTGCACCCCAACATTATTGCCGACGAAAACGACCCCGAAGAAATGCAACGAGTAGAGGCAGCGATTGAAGAGATATTCCAGGCTGCGGTATCGCTGGGCGGAACGCTAAGCGGCGAGCATGGTATTGGCATCCTCAAAGCACCCTTTATGCACCTGGAGTTCGGTCCCCATGAACTTGATTTTATGCGGCGAATCAAAGATGCTCTTGATCCCAAAGGCATTTTAAACCCCGGTAAGATTTTTCAGGAGCGGAAAGTATGAGCGCTAATACAACCAATCTATTACAATTAATTGCCCGCTGCGGCCGCTGCGGTAAATGCCGCTCGGTCTGTCCGGTTTTTGCCGAACTTTCAAACGAGCCCATGGTAGCCCGGGGAAAAGTGCAGCTTTATAAAGCCATACTCAATGGAACCTTGGAGCATACCGAACACTACCGCCGGATTATTTCGTATTGCCTGCTGTGCCGCCAGTGCGAGGAGTACTGCCCCAACGGGGTTCCCACTGCCCGCCTGGTACTGGCGGCCCGGGAACAAGCCGCTAAAAAGCTTTCTCTGCCCTTTGTCAAAAAGAATGTGTTGCAGCACTTCCTGACCAACGAGGGCAGGCTAAATCTGGCTGCCAGAGGCCTGGCGTTGTACCAGCAAAGCGGATTACAAGGCCTGGTCAGGAAGACCGGAATATTACCCGGCATCTGGAAGGAAAAAGAAACGCTGCTGCCCCCTATCGCCGCCGCACCCTTGCGCTCCGGGTTGCCGGGTATAATTGCACCGCCCGGCCGAACCCGAATGAGGGTTGGTTATTTCACTGGCTGCATGAGTAATTACATTTATACCGAGACAGGTAAAAACGTAGTCAAGGTTTTAAACGCCGCCGGATGCGAGGTGGTTATCCCCGACCAGTTGTGCTGCGGCATGCCGGCGCTGGTCAGCGGCGAACACAGTTCTTTTATGTATATGGCCCAAAGGAATAGAGCCTCATTCCAGGCTACCGGTGTCGAGGCACTGGTGGTAGACTGCGCCACCTGTGGTTCGGCCTGGAAACAGGATTACCCGGCGGCAGGCCTGGACCTGCCTTTCCCGGTTTACGATATCAGCGAGTTTTTGGCTCGGGCGGACCTGCATCCGGGCCGACTGGAAACGCAAGTCCGGGTAACCTACCACGACCCCTGCCACCTAGTTCGGTATCAGGACATCACCAAACAACCCCGGGAACTATTGCGAACCATTGATGGAGTAGAGTTGGCGGAAATGAACAACGCCAACCAGTGCTGCGGCGCATCCGGGTCGTTTCAACTAGAGCACCACGCCATATCCAGTGCCATCGGCCGCAAAAAATCCACCGTCATCCTGGCAACGGGTGCCGATATAGTGGCCACCGGATGCCCTTCCTGCCGGATGCAGATAGAACGCTCGCTTAGAGAAGCTGGGAGCAGTGCAGTGGTGGTTCACACCGTTGACCTGCTGGCTATGAGCATGTAGGGGCACCCTTTGCGGGTGCCCCTACCGCTCATGCGGGGGTATGGGTAAACCGGGCACCCGCAAGGGGTGCCCCCGCAGGTAAATAAATATAAATATAAACTAGCGCCATACTAATTTATAGATAAGCAAACATCTATTAACGGAGGTCATGATGAAGTTACCTAAAATGGTCAGCGTCAAGCAAAACTTTCCCCACCAGCGTCTCGAAGACATAACTGGCACAGTAAATGACCAACTGCGCCGCTGCGGCCTGGCAGAGAAAATCAAACCCGGCCAGAAGGTGGGCATTACCGCTGGCAGTCGGGGTATAACCAACATCACCGACATTTTATCCGCAGTGGTTATTTTTATTAAATCGTTAGATGCCAAGCCGGAAATTATTGCCGCCATGGGCAGCCACGGGGGCGGCACCGACGACGGGCAAAGGCAGATCCTAGACGCGTTGAAAATTACCGAAGATAAGGTTGGAGCTCCGGTACGCACCGGAGTTGAATGCAAGCAAGTTGGCGTCCTAGACCAGGGTGTACCGGTATACGTAACCGAAATCGCCCGCCAGTGTGACGCCATAGTAGTAGTAAACCGAGTCAAAGAGCATACCGCCTTCCACGGCCCCGCCGAAAGTGGGCTGCAGAAGATGATCACCATAGGGTTGGGAGGACCCCAAGGCGCTAAAACCCTGCACCGCTCCGGGGCTACTGAACTGCATCAAATTATCCCCGCCGCAGCCAGACTAATCATGGCTAACTTACCCATTGTTATGGGTCTGGCCATCCTAGAGGATGCCCACAAGGATACTATGAAAATAACGGCTCTGCCACCGGAACAGTTCGCCGCCGGTGAAGAAAAGTTGCTGCAAGAAGCCAGGGAGATCCTCCCCCGCTTGCCTGTTGATAAATTGGACCTGCTCATCTTGGAAAAAATGGGTAAAAACTATAGCGGCACCGGCATGGATACCAATGTCATCGGGCGGATGCACATCATGGGCGTCCAGGAACCGGAACACCCCCGTATTCAGCGCATTGTAGTGCTGGACTTGACCGATGAGACTCACGGCAACGCCAACGGAATCGGCTTGGCGGATTTCACCACCAAGCGACTGGTAAATAAAATTGACTGGGACGTCACTGTCAAAAATGTAGTTACCAGCACGTTTATCAAACGGGCTATGCAGCCCATCACCCTGCCAGACGACCGAACCGCCATTGAAACGGCGCTGGAAAGTCTGGGATACGTACAGCCTGAAGGAGCCCGGGTGATTCATATCAAAAACACACTGGAGCTAACCAGCATGCGGGTGTCATCCGCCCTGCTTGCCGAGCTGCACCAGAACCAAGCCGTGGAAGTAGTGGGACAACCGAAGGAGGTTGAGTTTGATTGGCGTAACAGGCTAGTTCCCCTACCCTAATAGGTGTCAGACATTCAAAAGAGAAATTTCAACGTCTGATACCAATGGTGCATGAAAAACGGTCTGGGTTCAAAGAATAAACTCCGACCATATTTTAACGCGGGGGTAGTACCATGCCACAATTGGTTGACAATCAGGCGGAGACGACCGACAGTCAAGCAGCAGTAACGGATGGGCGGGAAATAAAGCTATGGATAAATGATCGTGAAATAAGCGTTCCGGCGGACACGGCCAACCTCCTGGAGGCAGCCAGGCTGGCCGGAATTGATGTGCCCAGCCTCTGCTACCTGAAAGGTATCAGCGCATCCGGTTCCTGCCGCATCTGCCTGGTAGAGGTTGAAAGCGGCGGCCGGCGGACGATGCAGGCATCCTGCGTTTATCCGGTGCAGGAGGGTATTCGCTTCTTTACCAACACCCCCCGAGTCAGGCGGGCCCGGAAAAGGATGTTGGAACTGCTCCTTTCCGAACATGACCTTGACTGTGTAAACTGCGTCAAAAACCGGAACTGTGATTTGCAAAAACTGGCAGACGACCTGGGTGTACGCAGCATTCGCCTGACCGGCGAGCGGCTGAACCTGCCGGTCCATAATAAAAATCCTTTTATTACGCGCAATTACAACAAGTGCATCAAGTGCCGTCGCTGTGAGGCGGTATGTAAAAAAATACAGGACGTGAATGTATACTCAGCCCAGCGCAGGGGTTTCAACACGGTAATCGCACCAGCTTTCATGCAGGATATGTCCGAGTCTGACTGTATAGCCTGCGGCCAGTGTCTGACTGTCTGCCCAACTGCGGCTCTGGCGGAGAGAGAGTACATCAGGGAAGTATGGGACGCCATTGAGGATCCGGAGCTAATTACCGTCGTACAAACAGCACCCGCCGCCCAAGTTTCACTGGGTGAGATTTTTGGCCTGCCGGCAGGCGCAGTAGTAACTGGAAAAATGGTCGCAGCGCTGCGGCGGATAGGCTTTGAATACGTTTTTTCCACTGTTTTCGCCGCCGACCTCACCATTGTGGAAGAAGCCCACGAATTGTTGGAGAGACTGAATGGTAAAGGCAAACTTCCCTTAATTTCATCCTGTAGCCCAGGGTGGGTTCGCTATTGCGAGCGATTCTTCCCGGAATATGTGGAAAACCTGTCCACCTGCAAATCGCCCCAGGAAATGCTGGGTGCACTGGTAAAAACTTATTTTGCTGAAATAAACAATCTAAATGCTAAAAAAATGGTAGTGGTGGCAGTGATGCCATGTACCGCCAAAAAGTACGAGGCTGCCAGACCGGAAATGGTTACCCAGGGCACCAGGGACGTGGATTATGTGCTTACTGTGCGGGAATTGGGACGCATGATCCGTGAGGCGGGGATTAATTTTGACGCACTGCCGGACGAGGAATTCGATGAAACCCTTGGTATCAACACCGGTGCGGGGAATATTTTTGGCGCTACCGGCGGTGTTATGGAGGCTGCAGTTCGCACGGCTTCGGCCCTGGTCGGGGGAGAAGAACTAAAAGGCCGCATCGAGTTTGCAACTTTCCGTGGATTGAAAGGAGTTAAAGAGGCTACCGTTGTTTTGGGCGACAGGAATGTCCGTCTGGCGGTGGCTCACGGTACTAGAAATGCTAAACGCTTGATGGAACGGGTAAAAGCCGGTGAAAGAATTGATTTTATTGAAATTATGGGCTGTCCCGGGGGCTGCGTTGGCGGCGGCGGCCAACCGATATCTGCAGAACAAAGGAGCCGAAAAGCACTCGAAGAGGTACGCCGCAAAAGAGCCAACGCCCTGTACAGTATCGATTTGAACAAAAAAATACGTCGGGCGCACGAAAACCCCGCCGTCCAGGAATTATACCGTAATTACCTGGGGGGGCCCTTAAGTAAAAAAGCAAAGGAAATCCTGCATGTGCATTATCAACGACCAACCGGTTTCAAACTCGCCCAGAACAAAAGAAAACTGCTTCATTGAAAATGCAATAACTATTCAGTATTGCTCTCATGTAGTGGCGGACGATCCACTTAACCGTTCCAGTTAAAGCCAACTATTTTTAACAATATTTAAACATGACTATTCCCTTTACTCAGTAATCCCCATTGATGAGATAAACAATTGTGCACCGCGTAGGAAGAGCTGTCATCTAAGAGCGTTAGCGAAGGATCTAGATTCTTCACTTCGTTCAGAATGACACGACACTGTACCACTTACTGAGTTAACGGTATAATCATGTATTTAAAATATAAACTCACCTAAGTATGTATGCAAACAGAAACCGTTTAGATCTTAACCTAAACGGCAACCAAGGATATTCTTAATGAATGAACTCTAATTCACATGTTAATATATAATATATTTCACAAACCAGTACGAACTAATACCAATATATAATGCCGCCCAGATATATAACAAGTCTATTACAATTTCATTAGCATGATTTGGATGGTCAACACGAGACATATTTACCCGATGCATTTCGCCATCTAATAAAGATTTCTCAAGCCACTCTTCTATGCCACTACTGCTACCAGTTATTACCTGGTTGTTACGCCGTTCCCCCATACTTATAACAATGGCCATAGCCCACTCCCCCTCCGACTTGGAAGTTTGTGCCCTTTTTAACATTATAAATGCACCCTGAGGAAAAAGCAACAATAGTTTGTGAAATATTTAATTTTCCCTGACACTCTTTTTCCCTGGCACTCTTTTGTACGTGCTTTTGTGAATTATATAATTATACCTTGTTTCTCTAGCAGTTAGTGACATATATTATAACTAGAAACAAAAAAAAGCCCTAACTAATTTGCTTTACCTAGTATCTCATTGACCAACCCGGGGATTAGTACGGGCACTAGCAGAGCAGGGTACAGGCATGCAGTGGGCTAAAGCTTACCTGCAAATAATAAAAACCGGCACCGTTTATACGGTAATGGCCTCCTCAAAATATTCCAGCTCAGTCATCACGTTATTTACTTCCTCAAAAATCTCGTTAACCCGGATCATCCCAACCAAATGATTGTTCTTGGTGACCGGCAGAGTTTCCAGTTTATGTTTGACCATGGCGTGCACTGCCTTAATTAGAGTGTCGTTAATGTCCAAGGCTATAAAGTTAAACGGATGCATTATCTCTTTAATGTTCTTATGGTTTTCAGACCGGCATCTTTCAGAGAACAGCCCTTCCCAGAACATCGGCACGGAAAAATTTTGTGTTCTGGCAAAAAAGGGTTCCAGGGCCTGTAATACGGAGCGAAAAGATACCATACCCAACGGGTTCCCGTAGTCGTCACAAACAATCACGGATCGGTGCGCATATCCGCTTTTACCGCGTTGGTAAAATGATTTATGCAACAGCCTGACGGCATCTTCCACGGTGCAGTTATGTGAAATCGTTTTGTAATTACGCACAGGAATCATAACATCGGCGACCCTTTTTTCAGGTTGTTCTGACACTGGAGCATCCCTCCCGGCAGTGGATTTTCCTTTAAATTACTTGCATTTTCTATGCCAGCAACAGCTTGGCACAAACCCTGCTGATAAAAACTAAATATAAATGCACTACTTAAGCGCTTAAGACCCTGCTTCGTTTTAGTTTAGTTATCCCAAAATTGTATATATCCTAAACGTGGCGGGTTCAGTTGTCTAATAACAGACACCTGTTGTTCGAAATTATACACCCCGCCTTTTATTTACTACTGTCTCCTGAAAAAGTCCGGTCAAGGGGTTGGTGCTGCGCGATAACACCAACCCCCCGGCATGCTTTGTTTAGCAAGGAGAGCTACCAGCTTGAAGATAATTATTGCGCATTGGCAACAGCGATGCAATCAAAACTCACATTACACCCAAATCATCCAGGTAGGGCTTGGTGGCCCCCACAAAGTCCGCCAGTTTTCTGGCCGCCAGGCGAATATTCTTTTCCCTTACCACTTCATATGGGAGCATTAGCTTTAAACGATATTTACCGGTAGCTTCAACTTTAGGCAGTTCCCTTTCCAGGGAGACACCCAATCTACTTTCTATATTATCTTTTTTTTCCAGAAGCGGTACGAATACCTGCTTTTTATGGCCGTCCATAACCAAGTCAACTACCAGATACTCCCTGCCTTTGTTGGGGCCTTTACGAGGTTTTGTCTTGCCAATACGGTAAAAGATATTGTTACTGCCAAAAACCTTAATGCACTTCCAGGATTCAGCAATACCCATTTGTTGACTAAATGACATATAGGAAATTCTAATGCCCCGTTCCTGAAGAATGATCTTGGCTCTATGCAGTACCTCATCCAAAAATGAATCAAAAGAAACGCTTTCAACAACTTTAGGTCCCTTTTTAGTAGTCGTTTTTTTAAGCCATTGCTCAAACAGCTCAAGCACCATTTTTTTACTATCTGCGCCATCCTTAAAATTAATCTCTACATTACCGCTCTTTAACTCCTTGAGGAATTCTTCTTTATAAACTGCGTACTGCTGCATAAAATCACTCATAAAAACCCCCCCGCCGTTTTTTAACATACCGCTTCCAGGCTGACTTTCATACTCTTTATGGTTTAAAACGTGCCTGCTAGTGGGCACCCACGGCCAAGATACCCGATGCAGCCAGAGACAAAACCAGAATTTCCACCACCACGATGCTTGTATAGGCTACATCTTTCTTGCGCAAGTAAGCCGGTAGCAGCAATACCAGGTAACCAACAATGGTCAACAGGGCCAGAAAAGCGATACCGACCAGGTTTATAAAATCACCGTAGCCCAGCATCCCCAGCCAGCCCCAGCCAATGGGAGCACCGGTTTCCGCCAGGAAATCATGCGCACTCATACCCCAGTACATGGGCATTTCGCTGGCAGGAATGAACGGGGTTAACAAGCCACTCATGTAGATTAAAAACGTTAATGCCAGTATTGCGATTCCAGCCCATGAGCAATATAGCAACAGGTTAGCGTAAGCCATCTGCTCCGGTGGTACATCTATCTTGGGTACCGCCTTAGCCTGCTTGCTTGGTGCGACCTTGGCGGAAGTTTGCTTTTCAGCTCTTGCCTGACTACTCATATTTTCTACCCCCATCCGAGCCCTTGAAAGAGCTTAGTATCCTAGTCCCTTAAGCAGGGACCTAATTCCGGCAAACAACAACATAGCAATCACTAATTTCCGAACAAATGCCGGCTTGGCACCGGCCAACAGCTTAACCCCTACCAGGGAACCAATCATAATTCCCACCACCGAGGGCACTGCAATTATTGGCAGCACCGCACCCTGGTTCAGATACACCCAGGCTGCCGATGTATCAGTGATAGAGAGTAGGAACTTACTGGAACCAACTGCTATTTTCAGCGGCGCGCCCATCAGCAGGTTAAGTACCGGCACATTGGCCCAACCGGCCCCCAGTCCGAACATCCCCGCTACCAAGCCGATGCCGATGAACAGAAAGAAGCCCTGGGGAGTGCGCCAAACCGTCCAGTCCACCGCTTTCCCCGCAGACGGTTCGTAATAAGAACCGCCAATTTTTAGCGCCTTGGTTACGCCGTCGGGTTCACCGACTTTGGGAAACTCACTATTTTGAGAGAATATAAACAGTATGGCAATTAGCGTAATAGTGATTCCAAGTGCTATCTGCAGTAAATTGGTTGGAAGGGCCAGCCCTACAATGGCACCTATAATACTGAAGGTTGATGCTATAAGGGCCACTGGGAGTGCTAGGCGAAGATTTGCCAGGTTGGCTTTCAATAAACCCGGTCCGGCGGCCAGTGCTCCGGCCAGGGCCACAATCAAGCCCGCACCCCGGACAAAATCCAGGTGAAAGGGAAAGAAGCTTCCCACAATCGGCACAAACAATACGCCGCCCCCCACACCTGCCATTACAGCCACGATACCCATCCCAAAACATGTCACCAGCAACAACGCAGGCCACGCCCACCAGGGCAAACCCGATCCGGTCGCCTCCGTCACTGCAACAGCCGCCTGCGAATTGCTTGCCATTTCCATTAACATAGTTGCTTTTAAAATCAGTCCATCCAGCATATGCATCCCCCGCTATCTTCAATTAAATTGTCCTCATCAAAATCTCCACACTAGCTGCTGTGCTTTAATTAAAGACTCAAACATGGTTACCAAGCGCTGTATTATGTCACCAAGCATTTAAGACGCCGCCATTCTGGCCGTTTGTTATTCGCATTCCTCCTTTACTATTTTCTTTATCGAAAATCGAGAATGTGATATGAGAATGTGATATAATGAATTTGTTTGAAATACTACAAATTTGGGAATGTGAAAAAAATCTTATGTACTGATTAACCATAACAATAATCATGCCAGTGGTTGATATCCGCAGCTCAGCGGTTTGCAAGCTTTTTCAACTACCACGGCTTTCAATTGATTGTTCAATATCAGACAATCTATTATTGTTTTCAAACAACTCATGCTCAGGTCATTGATTATGCGGAATATTTACTGTACAAAAACAAACAGATGGCTGCATGTTTTCATACAGCCATCTGTCAAATGCCCCCCATATCATTACAACAGGGCATATTATTTTTTAGGTTTTTTAACTCAATCGTTCGAGGTGGCACGAAAGTGAGTGATAGGCTCAAGAAACATGGTGTAAAAAGCCAATACCGGCCGGATTAGTCGGCTTGGAAAGGTAAAAAATATGGAAAAAATCAAAACCATTTCTTCATTATTTGACAGCAAAAGCTTACGATTCCAGTTTCTTATTGTTATAGCCACCCTCCTGCTCATACCCGTGCTGGTAATCCTATACGATATCTTTTTTGCCAGCCGAAGCGACGAAGCCATGTTGAAGGAAAGGGAAGAGAAACTGGGTTCGGTTATTGAAACCGTCGTTATCCCGGAAATTCAAAAAAATATCGATTATTATATGCAACGAGATCAATTACAATACGACACCTTAAACCCTGTAAGCAAAGCGTCGTACCTGCGAGAGGCATTCGATGAGGCCACTAGACCACTGGTGCTGAGCAACCTGGGTGTAAGATTTGGTTTATACATCCCTGAAACCGGCCAAATTTATGTGCAGGGTTTTCTGCACCAATACCGGGCAATGGATCCGTCCGAGAAAGTGGCCAGAGAGGAACGCATTAAAGAAGAAGCCAAAAGCGGTCTTATTGCAGTAGCTGCCAGTGGTCAAACACTGTCGCGCCTTACCAGCAGCCTTGATGACGAAACTTATGAGTACCTTATGCCTGTTTATATCGATGGCCAACTGACTGCCGTAGCTTGGGCAGACGAGCGCATTCACCCCATATTTGCCCAGAGCCGACACTTCCGTGCCATTACCCGTTATTTAACTTTATTTGCGGTGCTCATAGGCGCAACGGGGGCGCTGTTCGTAATTCACAACTTATCCAGCAGCGTAACTGTAATTAAGCGGGGACTCGGAACAATGGAAAAGGACATTCAAAGCCAAATCCCCACACTGGCCGGAGAACCGGGGGAAATAGCAAAGGCTATCAACAGGATGGCGATATCGCTGGCGGAAAAGGAAAAGCTGGAGGAAGAATTAAGGCGCTCCGAAAGGCTGGCCGCTCTGGGGCGACTGGTAACCGGGGTGGCCCACGAGCTGCGCAACCCTATTGGTATTATCAAAACAACGGTACAACTGATGGAGAAAGATTTAGAACAGGCTGACGTAGACAACGAATGTTTTAAAATTATCGAAGAACAAATTGAACGTCAAAACAGGGTCATCCAGGAGCTGTTGGATTTCGGCCGCCCCAGCAAACACATGGTGCAGAGCGCCAATATTAATTCATTACTAGAAAAAGTTTTGATTTTTACACTACCAATGCTTCGTCAGCACAGTATTAAGTTGGAAAAGATGTTGACTCAGGAACTACCGTTTATTGAGGTTGATGCTGAAAGGATCAAGCAGGTTTTCGTCAACATCATCCTTAACGCCGTGCAGGCCATGCCTGAGGGAGGCAAACTGATTATCTGTACGGGACATGACAGCGACTGGGTTAATATTAGCTTTATAGATACCGGTTCGGGTATATCACCATCAGAAGTGGCCAGCATCTTTGATCCGTTCTATACAACTCGTGAATACGGCACGGGGCTGGGATTGTCAATCAGTCATCAGATCATCAAAACGCACGACGGTCATATAAATGTCGATAGCACGCTTGGAGCGGGTACCAAATTTACCGTTAATTTACCCTTATCTACAAAAATGGGGGGTGACACCGGTGGTTCCTAAAATATTAATCATTGATGACGAAGAGCATATGTGTTGGGCGCTGGACCGGGCTATGCGTCAGGAAGGTTATCAAACAGAAGTGGCCTACCGAGGCCGCGACGGTTTAAATTTAATTCGCGAAGAATCTCCCTCCCTGGCTATCCTTGACTTGCGCCTGCCCGACATGGACGGCTTGGATGTACTTAAAGAAGCCAAAGCAATCAATCCCAAGCTGCCGGTTATTATGCTAACCGCGCACGGGACCATAGAAACTGCTATCGAAGCAATGAAAATCGGGGCCGCGGATTACATCACCAAACCATTTGACCTGGAAGAACTGAAATTGGTGATTAAACAGAATCTGCTGGTAATCCAACTGGAAACTGAGGTCACCTTTTTGCGTTCGGAGTTAACAGGCAAATACGGCAACATTATAGCCCAAAGTAAAGTTATGCTCGACATTATCGCCCTTATTGAACGAGTGGCGCACAGCAATGCCAGTGTACTTATTACCGGCGAAAGTGGCACCGGCAAGGAAGTGGCCGCGGTAGCCTTACATCAAAACAGTCCGCGGCATAATAAGCCGTTCATTCCCATCAACTGTGCCGCCCTGCCGGAACAGCTTCTGGAAAGCGAACTTTTCGGCCACGAGCGAGGCGCTTTTACCGGCGCCACCGCTCGCAAACTCGGCCGTTTTGAACTGGCGGATAAGGGCACTATTTTCCTAGATGAAATAGCTGAGATGTCCTTAAATATGCAGGCTAAACTGCTCAGGGTACTGCAGGAAAAATCCTTTGAACGCGTGGGTGGCACGGAAACGCTTTCTGTTGACGTAAGAGTCATTGCCGCTACTAACCGGGAGCTGGGTGAGGCCATTAAAAAAGGCACCTTTCGGGAAGATCTTTTCTACCGCTTAAACGTCATCCATATCCATTTGCCGCCCGTAAGGGAGCGCAAGGAGGATATACCATTGTTGGCCAAACACTTTTTACAAAAATATGGCCATATTTATCATGTAGAAAAAATATCACCCGAGGCCATGGAACTGCTGTGCAGTTACCATTGGCCGGGCAACGTACGGGAACTGCAGAACGTGATTGAACGGTCTGCCATTATCTGTCGAAACAATAGAATAGACCCTGAACACCTGCCCAGGGAACTTTACGTGCCGCAGCAGTTTTCAAGCGATGTTGTGATTGATTTTCCGGATAGAGGGATATCATTAGAAGAACTGGAAAAAGAACTGATTTTAAAAGCATTGGAAAAGAGCGCTGGTAATCAAACCAAAGCGGCCCAACTGCTAGGCATAACCAGATCTGCTCTGTTATATCGCTCACAGAAACATGACATCAACTGGAATTGAACGGTAAATACTACAAACAAGAAAATAATTCCCTGGTTCTTGCCAGTTCTCTAGCAAGAACCAGGGAATTAAAAATAAAAAAATATTCTTCTTGGCAGGATTAATGATATTTATTCAGAATATTTTTAAAAACCATACCGTTAAGCCGGACAAATTTTATACTGATTATAATTAATCTTCTTTAAAACTATGGAAGTGGTGGTGGCTATGACTAAGCAATTAAAAACCGACAAAGGTATAGTAAATTTAGAAGGACCGGTTTCTCAGGCCAAACTGGAGTTAATGGACATAGACAAAGGACTTGGCAATTTCAGATCTCCCATGCGTCAAAAGGAAGCGCTAGCACAGGTTGCCAATTTATCCGAAGGTCTGGTTTATATAGCCCAAATAGAAGAGAAAATAGTGGGTTATGTATTATTTCACTATCCCAGCGAGTTTAGCCGCTGGACCAGACACCCGCGTCTGCTTGAACTGGGAGCCATTGAAATAAGTATAAATTGGCAAAAAAGAGGTCTGGCCAAAGCACTGCTGGCGGAGGCCTTTAAAAACCAGGCTCTGGAAGAGTATATTGTTATAACCACGGAGTTTAATTGGCACTGGGATTTGAAAAGTAGCGGACTTAACGTATGGCAATACCGTGACATGCTAAAAAAGGTTTTTGGTTCGGTTGGTTTTAAAAGACGTCACACCGACGATCCTGAGATCCTTGAGCATCAGGCAAATATGCTCATGGTCCGTGTTGGCAAAAACGTTTCCAAAAACCATGTGGATATGTTTACCGATCTAACCTACCAGCATTCTATCCTACTGTAAACTTAACGGGTAAACAGTGTCAGACGTTGAAATTCAACGTCTGACACTGTTTACAACACCGTTCCGGCCAGGTAACCCTGACGCACAGCATCCAATGCTTTACGCGGTGCTACAGCATCACCCACCATATAGACTTCGGGCAACCTCTCTTTAATCTTTTCGCACAGTGCTGATTCCGGCCGGGAACCTACCGCCAGTAGCACGGTATCCGCTTCGATAAGCTTTTCCTCCCCACACTGTTCCACCAACACACCTTGAGCGTTAATCGCATTGACTTTAGCCCTGGTAACCACCCGTACCCCATAGCGGCGCAGCTCCTGAAGAATAATCCAGCGCGAAGATATACCTATATCTGTGCCTACAGACTTGTTCATCTCAATCACTATAACCTCTTTTATTCCCTTGGTAGCCAGTTCCTTTAACCGTTCCAAATCTTCCGCACCGTTTATGGCCAGAAAATACAGTGTTTCCGCATCAATGGTGCCTTTTTGAGCTAGATGCATGGCAGTTTCACATCCGACAGCCCCACCACCGACAATTACCACCCGCCTGCCGGAAGGAACACGCCCGGCCAGTATATCCCACGCCTGAACTACACCGGGTCCATTGGCACCATTCACCGGCAGTTCCGCGGGAGTGGCCCCGGTGGCCATGATTACCGCATCTGCGCCAAAGGCTACAATATTATTATCATCCGCCTCTTTGCCCAGTTCTACTTTAACGCTCAACCTGACCAATTCTGCAACAAGGTAATCGATAAAAGTGGCAAATTCCTTACGTCCGGGTGGTACCGCGGCCAAAATAAGCTGGCCGCCCAGTCGCCCATTTTTTTCCCATAATGTAACGTTATGTCCCCGCTGGGCCGCCGTCCTGGCTGCTTCCATACCGGCCGGTCCACCGCCGACCACAAGCACTTTTTTCGACTGTTCGGCTGGGCGAAGACCACCTTCGGACTCTATGCCCGCCTGCGGGTTGACCAAACAGCCTAACGGCTGCATGGAAAAGACCGCGTCGAGGCAGCCTTGGTTGCACCCTATGCATTTGCGAATTTCATTAAACCTGGCCTCAGCAGCCTTGGCCACCAGCTTAGGATCGGCAATCATAGCCCTGGCCATCCCAACCAAATCAGCGCTTTCGTTCTCCAATATTTCCTCAGCCAGAAGCGGGTCGTTGATCCGATTGCAGGCAACGACAGGCACTTGCACCGCCTCGCGAATACCACGGGCCAGGTAAGCGAAAGCACCCCTGGGTACCGCCATGGTTATTTGGGGTACGGTGGTTTCATGCCAACCACCGGTAACGCTAAACGCGTCAACACCCGCTTCTTCCAACCGAACGCAAAAAGCGGCTATCTCACGGTTGGTATTACCACCGGGCATGTAGTCACTGCCACCGACCCGGAACAGCATCGGGTACTCCGGTCCTACCGCCTCCCTAACTTGGGAGGCTACCTCCAGGCCAAATCTCATCCGCCGCTCAAAATCTCCACCGTATTCGTCTTCCCGCAAGTTCGTTACCGGCGAAAGAAACTGGGACACCAGGTAACCCGCGCTGGCAATTACTTCTACGGCGTCAAAACCGGCTTCTTTGGCTCTAGCAGCAGCCCGGGCAAACTTTTCTACCATGGCCTTTACTTCATCTAAAGTCATTTCCCGGGGCTTTTGTCCGGTCAACCGGGAAACTACTGCCGACGGCGCCACAGGCTGAATGCCAGCCAAAAAAGAATATGCGTACCGGCCGGACTGGAACAACTGGGCAGCTATCTTTCCGCCTGCCTCATGTACAGCACCGGTTAATTCCGCCAAACCAGCTATATATTTTTCATTGTTAATCATAATCATATTGCCTAAGCCATGTTCATCAATACTGCATCCGCCAACAATAATTAAGCCTACCCCGCCCCTGGCCCGGGCCCGGTAAAACTCCACCAGTCTTTCGGTAACAAAACCATCCTGGCAGTAACCAAGGTGCATGGCCGGCATCACTACACGGTTTTTAAGTTCCATCCGGCCTATTTTTACCGGAGTTAAAAGCTTCATCTCAGATACCTCCTCAACAAGTATAATTATTGATGTCTTAAAAATGACATAAAACTTACCGGACATAAAACTTACCGGTTTAATAACTAAACAATTACCCCGATAATTCTACTTACCGGTACCATTTTCCTGCCGTATACCTCGCCTCATTAAACCCATTGGAGTTTGGGGTTATCGGAAGATTGCTTACAGCCAATTCCAGTAGACACCAATTTTGTTTTTGTTCTTGCTCACGTAAAAACCGCCCAGGCACTAGCACGGGCGGTTTTTTAACAGCTTGTTTTTATTTGCTTTTTATTGATTAGATATATTGCCACTGGTAACACTATCTTTCACTTCCACAACATCTTTGTCAGTTACAATACGACATTCCCTGGGCTCGAACCCGATAAATTGTTTGACTTTTTCCACCCTGGATTGGATATCCCCGGTAATTACTTTGTAGGGCACATTCATAATGTCTAGGAAATTCTTGATTTTCTGGTCCACCACAAGGGCAAAATCTTCATCTTGGTAGCGAATGCCATCCTTTTCGCAGGCAAACTCCCGAGGCACATATAAAACCTCGTACCCGGGCAGATCCTTCATGGCCCATTCGTAAAGTTTCATCAGGGAGTATACTTCCTTGGGGTTTTTAAAGTCACAGCTTAGCAACCCGTACACATAGTTCAGTATGGTGGCATTATCGCAAAAGATAATATCACAGTACCCCAATTCCGCTTCGCGGCGCTTTTGGCCTTCGTACAGCAGGAACTGTTCAAAAATACTATTCGGTGTACCGTAGCGGGCAATATAAGACCGGGCAAACTCTTGGCAAACATCGCAAACGTAACCGGCCATGCTGTAGTCCACGTCCAACTGTTTACATAAAGTGGTTTTACCTGTGCCGGGCCCCCCGAGAATAGCTATTTTTTTTGTCTTTTTATTGGCCATTGTTAATTTCACCTCGAGTTTATCACGTTATTTTATTAATTACTTCTATGTATCACATATGAATCCCTCTAATGCTTTAAAATGCAATACATTTTTATATTACATGCCCGATGTTTCAGCGCAATAAAGGCCGATTTGTGGTATAATTTAACGTGAACTACACTCAGCAATCACCTATTTATGCAGATGTTACAGTACACTACCTACATGAGACAACCTATGTTATATAATCATAGTATTATATGTGGTTGTATAAAGTTTTTACTTGTCAGAAGCAGGATTTTATTACAAAACCGACGAATCATTATTATGTTTTGGCAAATATTCATGCCAGCGAACGGGAAGGGGAGGATAAATATGCCAGAAGCAATTAATTACTTCGACGAGGTTAGAGAAGTAGTCCAGGAAATGGGCGGACAGGACATCACTGTCTGCATGCAGTGTGGGTTATGCAGCGGTTCCTGCCCCTGGGGAAGAATGGAAAAAGAGAGTCCATTTAGCATTCGCCAGATGCTCTACATGGGACGTCTGGGTCTTGAGGGCTTTGAGAGCGACGATATACTTTACGCCTGCACAACCTGCGGTCAGTGTGTGGTGCGCTGTCCACGGGATGTAAAGATAATTGATATCGTACGGGCCATGCGCTCAGTGGTGGCTGAAACCGGCGGCATTCCCAAAAACTTAAAAGCAGTTCTGGGCAGTATTAACAGTCAAGGCAACCCATGGTCCCAGGACAGCGAAAAACGCACCATCTGGGCCAAGGACCTGGATATTCCCACCTACACCGACCAGGAGTACCTACTGTACGTGTGCTGCACATCTGCATTTGACGGTCGCAGCCAAAAAATTGCCCGGGCCATCGCCACCACCCTGCAAAAATCCGGCGTTAGCTTCGGAATCATCGGCAATGAAGAAAAATGCTGCGGGGAAGCAGTCCGTAAAATCGGTGCCGAAGAAGAATTCACCGCCCTGGCCGAACATAATATTGAGCTTTTTAAAGAAAAAGGCGTGAAAAAGATCATCACCACCTCGCCCCACTGCTTTTACACATTTAAAAACGAGTATCCTGAACTGGGCGGCGAATTTGAAGTCATCCACTACACCGAACTCTATGCCAACCTGATTAAGGAAGGCCAAATCAAACCCGTCAAAGGATTGGCCAAAAAGGTTATTTACCACGAACCATGCTACCTGGGTAGACACAGCAAGGTATTTGAAGCTCCCCGAGAAATCCTGTCAGCCATTCCTGAAGTGCAAAATATTGAATTTGACAAGACCAAGGACAACAGCATGTGCTGCAGCGGCGGCGGTGCCCGCATTTGGATGGAAACTGAAGCCGGGCTTCGTTTCTCGGATGTTAAGGCTCAGGAAGCCATGGACAAGGAAGCTGACTACCTGGTAACAGCATGCCCCTACTGCATTGTGATGTTGGAAGACAGCCTGAAAAACATTGACAAAGACGAAAAAATGGCTGTCAAAGACATCAGCGAGCTAATCAGCGAGGCCATTGACTAGATTAACTAAACTCCTGTTTAACTAAAAATATCGTCCTTAAAACCCGGTCAAAAAAACGACCGGGTTTTGACTTATTAATTAAGCAAAAAATGCGCATACTACCTAGCAAATAAATAAACAGGAGGTTTTGAAGTAAACATGGTCTCAACAACCAGTCTGTCTGACTTTCTGCTCAAGGCCAACGAAAGGCTGCCGGAAGAAGCTGAAAGAGTATTACATGCACTATTGCAACAAGGCAGCATGAACAAAGAAGAACTCTCACTAACCGCTCGGGTCAAACGGGCCGTTCTGGACCACATAATTATGCAGTTATATGCACTGGGCCTGGTAGAGATTTCTACCGAAGGCAAAAGCAAAATATGTAGCGCAACCAAACTGGGCGATGAATTCTTCAGTTTGGTTCAAGCCGGATAAGGCACCTTATGCTATTAGGCTGTTGGCGAGCAAGCCAACAGCCTATTTCTTTTGATAATAGAATAAAAGATTAACGCGTTTTAAACACTGCATTTGTGTTAATCAAGTTTATAGCTTAACGTAAATGTGTTATAATTTTTCAAATCACATGCATAACCCCGGTGCACGAGGTAATCTTTTGATTAACAGTAGCCTGATACCATAATGGTTATCTTAAGATAAAAAAGGAGCGGTTATGGGAAGTAATTTGCAGTATTTAAAAAAAATTCCCCTTTTTGCCTACCTTGATGACGTTCAACTTGGTGCAGTTGAACAAGTTATCCTAGAAAGGAACTATCAAAAAGGCCGCATAATTTTTATGGAGGATGAACCTGGCGAGGCGGTCTTTTTTGTCAAATCCGGACGAATTAAAATATCCAAACAAACATCAGATGGACGCGAGCATATTCTTCATTTCATCAACCCAGGGGAAGTATTTGCCGAAGTAGTTATGTTCGGGGACGGAACTTACCCGGCCACTGCCGAAGTGGTGGAAGATTGCACTATTGGAATGATCCGCAATGTAGATATGGAGAGAATTACCAGCGTTAATTCCGGCATTGCTCTAGGTCTATTAAAAATTATGGCCCGGCGGTTAAGGATATCGCAGCAGCAGTTAATCGAATTAGCTCTGCTTGACACCACTCGTCGTGCCGCCAGTATGCTTTTGTTTCTAGCCGGCGAACAAAGCATAAAAACCGAAAAAGGCATAGAAATTGATATATCACTAACCAACCAGGACTTGGCCAACTTAATCGGCACATCTAGGGAAACGGCCAACCGCATCCTAAACGACTTTAGACGCCAAAAGGCAATTGCCGTACATAAAAGCCGGGTTACCATATTGGATAAGTATAAGTTAAAGTCATGGTTGTAAATCGGCCAATAATAAATACGAAGACCCTGCGTATTTACTATAAGCAGGGTCTCAAAAATTGTTATACAATTTATTAGTTTTTAAATCTCTTATCGTAAGGAAAGAAATAATGTCATGTAACTCCTTACCTATGTATATCACTTTAGTATATATGCTACCTTCCTAGCCTTTATTGGCTTAGTTAGAACACTACCAGCTATGCCTGGCTATGCTGCTCAGTATAAACGCTACTACTACCAATACGGGAAATAAACGACGCATGTTTTTCACTCCTTCTTTTAATTATCCAATTAATAATTTGTTTGGCAACTACCAGCTGTGCCTGGCTATGCTGCTCAGTATGAACGCGACTACTACCAATATGGGAAACCAACGACGCATTGGACACCCTCCTTTCAATGAACAAGTACTTTATCTAGCCATTAATTATTAAACTTTTCATAAGTATTTTTCCTTAAGCAGTATGTAATAAATATAATTCCCCCCAGAGTAATCACCACGTCACCTATACTAAAAAATTTTAAATACTGCCCTCCCCACGGGATTGACATGACATCGCCCAGGAAAGATAGCTTAGTGCTAGGTGAAGCCAAAATAAAGCTGTCCACTGGAAAACCTGCTTTAAACTTGTCCAGGTCGGAACCATTAAAAACTAAATATTCATAATCGCCTTTTATGGGCATATTCCCACCGTTAAATAATATGACCAGTGTATTTGACAATAAACCCAAGCCCACCAAGGGTAACCCTCGAAGATTGAAATTTAATAGAACAAAAACAACCACCATGAAAAGCGACAATATGCGAATATAAGGAACAACAGCTAGCGGCAATCCCAGTATCTCATATATTCCAAAAATACTTATAGCTTTCAATCCCAACGCAACTAGCACCAACCACGAGTGTTTGAACTTGCAATTTAATAGATTGTCCAACCTGCCCCCAAAAAATACAATGACGATTATTGCTACAATTACTAGTGGCACTAGAAAAATCATTTATTTTCTTCTCCCCTGGTCTGCTTTTCTTTTTCCCAAACCTTCAAAAATGCATCCACAACTTCAGGGTCGAATTGCTTTCCGCTATTATTAACTAGTTCGCTAATTGCTTCTTCACCACTCATGGCATTTCTGTACGGTCTGTCACTTGTCATGGCATCAAAGCTGTCGGCCACAGCCAGTATCCGGGCACCAAGAGGGATGAGATGATCAGTCAACCCCCTCGGATATCCTCTACCATCCATTCTTTCGTGATGGCATAAAACATAGGAAAGTAAATCTTTGTATATATCCAAAGGATAGAGTATTTTATACCCAGTTTCGGGGTGCGTTTTCATCAGCCTTAATTCCGCATCCGATAACCGCCCTGGCTTTTGAAGAATATCGTTAGTTATCGCTATTTTTCCCAGGTCGTGAACCCTGCCTGCCATTCCCAGATCCTCCACCTGCTCGTAAGGCAAGCCCATCTCGTTCCCTATTTTTACGGCATAGTCCGCCACTCTGGATGAGTGACTTGCCGTATAGGGGTCACGCCTATCCACTACATCCGCCAGCAACTCTATCGTCGTTCTTGCCTGTTTTCTAAGTCTTAAATAGTTCTCAAAACCATTATGTGCCAAGAGTAGTAGTGGAACTATCAACACCGTGCTCCAAGGCTCGCTGGTATACAGAATCACCATCAACAGGCCTACAGGAGCTAGCGAAAATAGGAATAAAGCCTCCATTTCCCAGTCCATTTTGATAACGCTGTACAAAGGTATTCTATTAGATAATGAAATTATAATTTCGACTAGCAAAAAATTAACGACTATGTCTGTAACGGCAGCAGCAACAAAAGGAATAATATGTTCATTAATTGCAAACAATTCGTTGGTTGGTGGACTTAACTTACTATAAACAGTACCAGCTATCAAAATACTAATTGAAAATTGCGAACAGTTAAATAGTATTTTTTGCCAACCGCGTTTAGCTATGGCATCAGCTATAACAATAGCTAAACCGGAAACAATAACACAAAACCAAGTGCCATAAATTAATAGAACAGCTAAAGATAAAGGAAATGATAGTGAGTATTTACCTTTGATATTAAGCGATATGGGTTTCATCTCAATAAAAGTAAATAAAAGTACCCAGAAAAAGTAAAAATACCACATATCCCAATTAATTTTCACAAAAGCAAATAAAAATATTAATATACCAATTAAATTTATAACAAAAAAGTATGTTTTAAATTTAATATCCTGCACATCCAAAATAAACTGCCTCCCAGTGGATTGGTGCCAACCAACCCTTGCCACATACGATGTAATTAACCTCGATGATGTTTGATTCCAGGAAGCCCTATGAGATGAGGGGCGATAAAAATAAACTTGAGTTTTAATTATTTAATACTATTCAAAAGCCATATAATTTGAGATAATAATTAATTGACCTATTATAACATTGCCTATAATATATATCAAGGAATTTAATTCCAGATAAACAAAATATTTTGAAAAGTTATTTTGAAAAGTTTTTATATAATTATACCTTCAAGATGATATCCCTCACTGATTAATCTCCTTTAATGTGCAAAGCATATTTCATCAACATTTATGCACCACAAAAGGGAGCATCATTTAAGAGGGTTAGAAAAGGAGCTAACTTCTCCGTTTTTTTCAAAAATGACCTGACGCTGTGCCTTACTGAGTTAACAATATAATCAAATCAAGTTTTATGTTCCTTAGCTGAATATAAGTTTGGTGGTATTATAACATTAACTCAATTTCAACTGTTACTTGAAACTCTAACAGTATCAACACAAATTATTACATGATAACCTTATTCACGAGCTAGATCGACATAATCCATTTATGCTTCAACCTCGTTTTCTTTTTTTATCTTTTATTTCTTAAAGGTAAAATCTAAAAAACTACAGAATATTGTATATATTTGCTGGGATAATGGTTAGTTTTATTAAAACATTTTATGGGGTACAATTTCGAATGCTTAGTTACATAATCAAAAGGCTGGCAACTTCATTGGTGACTATCTGGATGGTAGTCACTATTACCTTCTTGTTAATGCACACCATACCCGGAGGACCCTTTACCCGGGAAAAGGCGTTGCCCCTCGCCGTACTAAAGAACATCGAAGCAAGATATAACCTAAACGACCCTCTCTGGAAACAATACACTGACTACATACAAAACCTTGCTCGCGGTGACCTGGGTCCTTCCTTTAAGTACCAGGGTGTCACCGTCAACCAAATTATCGCCGAGAGTTTCCCCATTTCAGCCCAACTGGGCTTGGCTTCGTTGTTCATAATGTTGTTTGTCGGATTGCCCGCCGGTATCATTTCCGCCCTCAGGCAAACCAAATGGCAGGATCATCTGGCCATGACCCTGGCCACTGTCGGGGTTGCCGTACCCAATTTTGTGGTTGCCACCCTACTTATGTACATCGTTGGCGTTAAGCTTGGCTGGCTGCCTACCGCCAGGTGGCTTTCCTGGCAAAGCGTAATTATGCCTTCCATTGCCCTGGCCGGCTATTACACAGCTTACGTGGCCAGGCTTACCCGTTCCAGTATGCTTGAAGTTTTACAGCAGGATTATATTCGCACCGCCAGAGCTAAGGGCCTGCCCGAGCGGGTGGTGGTTTACAAGCATGCCTTAAAAAACGCACTCATACCTATCATTACTTACCTGGGACCTATTTTAGCGGGAATACTGACGGGATCTTTCGTTATTGAAAAAATCTTCGCCATCCCCGGACTGGGTGAACACTTTGTCGCCAGCATCGGGAACAGGGATTATACCGTAATCCTGGGGGTAACAGTTTTTTATGCCACCCTGCTGGTAGCAGTTAATTTGATAGTTGATATACTCTACTGTTTTATTGACCCTCGCATCAGGCTTGGCAAATAGGAGGAAAGATGTACGAAATCCCAAAAGAGAAATTTAACCCTCTGCTGGAGCGCAATAATGATACCGCCGACATAATTAGGCCCGGCGTAACATACTGGGGAGACGCCTGGCATAGGCTGCGTCAAAATAAAATGGCCATGTTGGGTATGTATACCATTATATTGATCATTTTATTAGCTATTTGGGGCCCAATTTTATCCCAACACTCATACTCCGACCAGTACCTGGACAAGCAGGGCCTTGGTCCCAGCAATGAACACTGGTTCGGCACCGACGGCCTGGGCCGCGATCTGTTTGTGCGTGTCCTTTACGGGGCCAGAATATCTCTGGCAGTAGGTTTGGTGGCCAGTTTGCTCAACCTCACCGTAGGTGTGCTGTATGGCGGTATTGCCGGCCTCGCCGGCGGGCGGGTTGATAACTTGATGATGCGTATGGTGGATATGTTTTATTCAATACCTCTGGTGCTTTACGTAATTCTAATGATGGTGCTTATAGGGCCGGGCCTGAAAAGTATTTTCATGGCCCTGGGGCTTGTATACTGGTTGGAGATGGCCCGGGTGGTGCGGGCTCAGATCCTCACCCTTAAGGAGCAGGAATTCGTCATGGCTGCCCGGGCGCTGGGAGCTAGCCAGGCCAGGATTCTTTTCCGGCACCTGATCCCAAACTGCATGGGCCCGATCATTATCACCGTATCAATGAATATCCCCCTGGCCATTTTTACCGAAGCATTTTTAAGTTTTCTGGGTTTGGGGGTGGCCATTCCCATGGCTAGCTGGGGTGTGCTGGCTTCCGATGCCTTGCCGGCCATACGGTCTTACCCCCACCTGTTATTCTTCCCGGCTATGGCCATCTCGCTTACCATACTAGCGTTTAACTTCCTGGGCGACGGCCTGCGGGATGCCCTAGATCCCCGTCTGCGCAAATAAGGAGCAGCCATGAATAATATCTTAGAAGTTAAAAATCTGAGCACATCGTTCTTTACCCACGCCGGAGAAATTAAAGCCGTCAGGGACATTAGTTTTAATGTCGGGGCAGGCGAAGCAATCGGTATTGTGGGCGAGTCCGGCAGCGGTAAAAGCGTTACCGCCCTTTCAATTATGAACCTGCTGCCCTACCCGGGTAGAATTATAAGAGGTTCTGTTTGTTTTGCCGGAACTGAATTAACTAATTTAAAAGAAAGAAAAATGCAGCTGGTCAGAGGTAATGAGATGGGCATGATTTTTCAGGATCCCATGACCTCTCTAAACCCCGTGTATACCGTGGGCAACCAGATTATGGAGCCGCTTATTCGCCATCAAAAGCTAAACCGCGGCGAAGCAAGAAATAAAGCAATTGAAATGCTTTCGCTGGTAGGCATTCCCGGGCCGGAAAACAGGCTAAACCTGTACCCGCACGAGTTTAGCGGCGGCATGCGCCAAAGGGTCATGATCGCCATGGCACTATGCTGCAAGCCTAAGCTACTCATTGCCGACGAGCCTACCACGGCGCTGGATGTTACCATCCAAGCCCAGATCATTGAATTACTAAAGGATCTGGAGGTCAATATTAACACCTCTATAATACTGATTACCCACGACTTGGGCGTGGTAGCCGAGTTATGCAACCGGGTCATAGTTATGTACGCCGGGAGCGTAGCGGAAAAGGGAACCACCCGGGACGTGTTTTACAACCCCAGGCACCCCTATACCTGGGGGCTTTTGAAGTCCATACCCAATGCTAACGCGGAACAAAAAGAACGGCTAATCCCCATTGACGGCCAGCCGCCAGATTTAATGCATACCCCGGCCGGGTGCCCTTTTTGCCCCCGGTGTGCATACGCCATGCAAATCTGTGCCGAAGACCAACCCCCACTGTACCGACTGGGCGAACAGCATCGGGCGGCCTGCTGGCTGCTTCACCCGAGCGCTCCACGGGTGGAAAGGGGGCGCTAGAGATGGGTAAGGATGACATCCTCTTAAAAGTAGACGGCCTAGTTAAACACTTTGAACTAAGCCAGGGTTTTTGGGGCCGCAAGGCCGTAGTGCAGGCAGTTGATGACGTGAGCTTCCACATTTGCCAGGGTGAGACCCTTGGGTTAGTGGGTGAGAGCGGATGCGGCAAAACCACCGTAGGCAGGACTGTCATCAAACTATATGAACCAACGGCAGGGGCCATTGTTTTCGACGGTCGGGATATCACCGGCCTAAAAGAAAAAGAAATGCGTTCCCTGCGTAAAAGGATGCAGATTATTTTTCAGGACCCCTATGCCTCCTTGAACGCCCGCATGACTGTGGGTGACATTATCAGCGAACCGCTGATAATACACAGCCTGGCCCGAGGCCCCAAACTTAGGGAACAGGCCGTAAAACTACTGCAAAAAGTAGGTTTAAGCCCCAACTATATTAATCGTTATCCCCACGAATTCAGCAGTGGACAGAGGCAGCGAATCGGTATTGCCCGGGCACTGGCTGTTAATCCAGATTTTATTGTCTGCGACGAACCTATCTCAGCCCTAGACGTTTCCATCCAGGCTCAGGTAGTTAACCTGCTGGAAGATCTACAACAAGAGATGGGACTGACTTACTTGTTCATTACCCATGACTTGTCTATGGTAAAACATATTTCCAAACGCATCGGGGTTATGTACCTGGGCAAACTGGTAGAGTTGGCGGAGAGCAGCGAGCTTTACCAAAGACCTCTGCACCCTTATACCAGGGCCCTACTTTCGGCCATCCCGGTTCCCGACCCGGACGCAGCGGCACAAAAGCAGCGGGTAATCCTTAAAGGTGATCTACCCAGCCCAATAAACCCGCCCGCTGGATGCCGCTTCAGAACCCGGTGTCAATTTGCCCGTGATATTTGCAGTCGGTCAAATCCGGAAATGATTCAGGTTGGTTTGAAACACATGGTAGCTTGTCATATCGTAATTAACCGATTAACCGATAGATTTTTTAATAAATGATAGGCAAAGAGGCGAATAAAGGAAAACAAGCTAAAAAAATGGAATATAAATTACATACATAATATTTTCTTAAGGAGGTAAGAAATTGAGCAAACGAATCCTGTTAATGTTGATGGCATTAGTCTTAGTAGTGACACTGGCAACCGGATGCGGCGGCGGTGAAAATAAGCAGCTTGCCAACGAAGGCGGCGCAAAAGTGCTGCGTCACAACCACGGCGAAGAACCGGAATCCATTGATCCTGCATTAAGCACCACTGTTGACGGCGGCTCTATTGTTATTGCCTGTTTTGAGGGTCTGACCTCACTGGACGAAAACGACTTGCCGGTAGCAGGCGTAGCCGAATCATGGGATGTAAACGAAAATAAGACTCTGTACACTTTCCATCTGCGCAAAGATGCCAAGTGGTCAGACGGTCAGCCAGTAACGGCTAATGATTTCGATTACGCTTGGAATCGGGCCCTACACCCCGACACTGCCGCAGAGTATGCTTACCAGCTCTTTTACATTAAGAACGCTCCGGAGTACAACGAGGGTGCAACCAACTCCAAAGCGCTGGGCATCAAAGTGGTTGACGAATACACTCTGGAAGTGGAACTGAGCGCTCCCACCCCCTACTTCCTGACCCTGACTACCTTCCCCACCCTGTTCCCGGTGCGGCAGGACATTGTTGAAACCAACAGCAAACAGTGGGCCCTCAACCCCGAAACATACATCGGCAACGGCCCCTTCAAGCTGGTGGAATGGCAAAGCAAAGACCACATGAAATTTGTACCTAATGAATTTTACTGGGATCGCAACCGGGTCAAGCTAGATGCAGTGGTTAAAACATTCATCGCTGAAGCCAGTACCATGCTGGCCGGTTACGAAGCCGGTGAACTCGACGTCATCGACTCCGTGCCTTTAAACGAAATCGACAATCTGAAACAAAACGACGAATTCCAAATGATTACCCAACTAGGTACTTACTATTACTGCTTTAATGTAACCAGACCGCCCTTTGACAATCCCAAAGTGCGTAAAGCATTCGCCCTGGCCATTGACCGCGAGGATATCACTAATAAAGTCAGGAAGTCCGGTGTTCCGGCCACTGCCTTCGTAGCCCCCGGAGTGCCTGACACCGCCGCCGGCAAGGACTTCCGCGAAGTGGGCGGTGAATACTTCCCCATAAAGGCACAGCCCCAAGAGGCTCAGAGACTGCTGGCTGAAGCGGGCTATCCCGATGGCCAAGGTTTGCCCAATGTAACCTTTATCTTTAACAGCAACGAAGAGCACCAGATTATCGCCGAAGCTGCCCTGGAAATGTGGAAGCAAAATCTCGGTATTGAAAACATCACCATCAATAACCAAGAATTTGCGGTGTTTATCAATACCAGACAAAACGGTGACTTCCAGATCGCACGGCACGGTTGGCTGGGTGACTACAACGACCCCATGACTTTCCTTGACCTGTTTACCACCGACAACGGGAATAACGACGCCCAGTGGAGCAGCAAGGACTTTGACGAATTAATTGACAAAGCCAGACTGGCCACTGATGAGGGCGACCGAATGGCTGCCCTGCACGAAGCTGAAAAGATAATCATGGAAGAAGTGATTATGATCCCCATCTTCCACGATACTGAAAACACTATGATCAAGCCTTACGTGAAAGGCCTGGTCAAATCATTGCTAGGCTTCACTTACTATGATAAGGCCGATATCGTCAAATAAACTGTCCCACATTTAGACCCGTATAGTTTAAACTAAAAAGGAAACGCATTTCGGTGACCGAAATGCGTTTCCTTTTTAATTGTTTACGGAAAGTATACCAAAAGGCAGCCTGTCCTTGAGGGCTCTGAAAAAGTCAATTAATATGGCATAGCCAAGATGAATGCCCCAGACCTAGAATCTTTCAGTGTCATCCTGTACCCTCATTGTTTTTTTATTACAACTACCCGATGCCTCTCGATGCTCATTGGCATAAGGGATAAATTGAGCCAAGGAAACATCCTTTAACTCCTTAAATTCATTTGCGTCTTAAGTATCTCAGCCTGGTAAAAAGGATCTTGCAAAGACCTTTCCACCCATCCGACCAGCCTTTTCAGCGGTGAATCTTTTGTGATCAAGGTAGCCGCAGCTTCACGCGGCATTGCAACAACTGCAGCAGCAGGCTCTGGTAGGGCAATTCCGCTCAAAAGTGCTTCAGCACGGCGTAAGGAACTGGCCAGTGATTTATATACCACGTTATCAGCAAGGAACACATTATGCTCACCTACGCAGTTGGTGATATGACATCTCTCCATACTTTCTTTTAATTCCGGGCAAATGCCGCACAACAAAACCTTTTTGCCTTCATGTTGAACTTTTTCAATAAAGTTTTCAATAACCTCCATGGCGGTTATATCAATAAGCGATACACCTTTAAACTTCAGTATATATACTTTAGCATTCCCACGGGTAAGGTTTAATTTCTCTTCCAGGTCGGAAGCATTGCCAAAGTAGAGGTTACCATCCAACTGAATGATGGCGATGGGTAAACCCAGGGGCAGGCTGCTCTTGGGTTGGACGTTGGTTTCGCTAATTTTGCTACCTTCTTTATCTAATAGCGAAAGCATACGCACCGTAGCATGGCCATTATTTTTAAGATAAAGAAATAGTGAAATAAGTATGCCGGCATAGATAGCATACTCCAATTCGGGTGCCAGAATGGTGGTGAGGAAGGTAACGGTCATAATCGCAGCATCGTTTTTATTGGACTTAAAAACCTTCCGAAAAGCATTTTTATCTACCATTGAATAGGCTACCACCATAATCACCCCCGCCAAAGCGGCGCTGGGTATAAATTTAGCATAAGGGGCCATGAAAAGAAGGATTACCATCACCATGCCACCGGCCATAACCCCGGACAGCCTGGTTACTGCCCCGTTTTGAAAGTTAATGGCCGACCTGGTAAAAGACCCGGAACCTGCGATAGCCCCAAAAAAAGCGCCCCCCATGTTGGCGACACCCTGTCCAATAAACTCCTGGTTCGAATCAAGTTTTTGCCCCGAGCGGGTGGCAATGGCCTTGGATATGGCTACAGCCTCTACCAAACCGATGACCGCGATAACCATAGCACCGTTAAAAAGGGCCCCCATAGCCTGCACATTAAAGCTCAGGATCTGAAAAGGGGGAATTGCGGATGGTATTTCACCTGTCAGTTTGATGCCAAAACGATCCAACCCCAAGATTACAACCAAAAAACCGCAAACTATAAGGCCCAGCAGGGCACCGGGCAAATTTTTATTAATTTTCTTGGCCATCACGCTAATAAATATGGTAAGCAGACCCAAACCTAGTGCATAGTAGTTTGTCTGGTCTATGTGCTCAAAAGTCACGATAACCTTTTCCACGGTAGAATGGATTCCCTGGGGTAAGGTAATACCCACCAACTGGTTAAATTGCCCCAGAGCGATAATCACACCGGCCCCGGCGGTAAACCCTACAATTACCGAGTGTGATACATAATTGACCAGCTTGCCTAATTTTAGCGCCCCCATCATAAACTGTATCGCGCCGGCTAAAAACGTAAGCATCATTAGCATTTCAATTAAGTTTGGCTTGCCAACATAAACTGCCATGTTACTGGCAATAAGCAGTGATATGGCGTTGGTGGGACCGGTGGCCAGGTGGTTTGAGTTTCCGAACATGGCACCCAGGATAGAAAGGACAATGGCGGAGTACAAACCGTAAACCGGGTCAACACCCGCAATGATGGCATAAGCCATAGACTGCGGGAGGGCCACAACCGCCACCGTTAGAGCGGCAATAAAATCAAACCGTAAATATTGCATCTTGTATGTAGTCACTGTTTCAATAATTGGAACGAATTTTAATGCCCTTTGCACACTTGATACGCCTCCCCCAAAATATTAAAGACCTTTAAAGTTAAAAAGTGCCTTAAGAATACTTTTACAAAAATATTATAATCCCTGCACCAACATACTTATTTTCTAAAATAGCATAATCAAACCAAGCCGTTTCCAAAAACCTTCAAGACTTAAATAGTAATCAACAGCTAAAAAGTAGTTTGAAAAGAAATTATCATCCTCCACAGAAAGCATACCAAAAAGGGGACAGGCATCATTTTCAAAGACCGAAAAAGCGGCCTGTCCCCTTTTTGGTATGCGGTTTAAAAATTAATAAACATCCCTTTACTCAGTAATCCCCATTGATGAGATAAACATTTTTAATAAACAATTGTGCACCGCGGGGGGAGAGCTGTCATCTAAGAGCGTTAGCGAAGGATCTAGATTCTTCACTTCGTTCAGAAATGACACGACGCTGTACCACTTACTAGTTAACGGTATAACCATGTTAATAAATATAGTCCCGGGAGTAAACGCTTTGTTCTGCCGTGGACGGGGTTTTAAAGATGCTGGACATCTATGATTTAAAGTCCCATGCTAGTGGAAAATTACTACTGCATACAACCAGAAAATGGTGCAGAATAATCGCGGTCATACCCCAGATAAAATAATCTCCGTACTCGTAAATGTAAGTAGGATAAGACCACCGTTTGTGCCACCCCCCCCGATATAGCTCAGGAACCCGGTGCAGCGGGAAGTCTCCGTTTAAACGGGTGGCCACATCCACAAAGCTGGTTTGGGGTTGGTATGCAGTTAAAAAAGCGAGGGGCACGGTAAAAGTGCTTTCCACTTCTTCCCGATTAGGTTTAATCCGTTTCGGGGAAGTTATGTAACCCACGTAAGGGTAGGTAACCGTACCCATAGGAGTAACCATAAAATCCATGGGCGCCAACAACTCTATATCGTTGCATTGCAGACCCAGTTCTTCAGCGGTTTCCCGAATCGCAGCATCAGCTGGATTAACCAGCTCGTGCTTTTCAACCCGCCCACCGGGAAAACAAATCTCACCCGGTTGCCGGTCCAACAGCATGGAACGCACCTCAAACAAAATTGAAACAGCCTCGTCTACCTTGACTAACGGCAGCAGAACCGCAGAAACCAGTAGATTCTCTTGACCTATAAGATTAGGAGTGCGACCTGCCAATTTGTTAACCAGTTTTTTCATATTATTTTCACCATGTTTTACTTTACACGAAGCTGGTCTTAAAGAGCATTCGAAATAAAAACAATTTTACTTTGTTAAATTAATCTAATCCAAATCGTCAGTACTCTCATACTGCTCCAATTGGAGCTTGACTTTTTCCAGGTCGTTTTGAATTTTGTGGTAAGAACGCAGGAGCCTAAGAATAAGAGCCGGGCATTCCTGGATTTCACCAAAATCCATGGAAAATGAACATTTAGCATTAATATTGTTAATATCGCATCCAGTGAGTAGTATATTAGCCGGGTTCTCCTTTAGATTATGCCCTAGTGCCATTAAGCTTTGCCCCAAGGCAATTAGCTGTACGTCGACATTACTTAATTCTTCCAGTAAATACTCTTCCTTGGCGCTCAATCGCAGCTTTTCATTTGTCATCAAAGGCCCCCCATTTCATGTGCAAAGTTTTTCGCGCTTTGCCAAAATAAGTATTGGTCATTGGCAAGGGATAAGCAGTAGCGCGTTTAGCGAACAAATTATAGTTTACCTTTCTTGCAGGTCAGCAGGCGCATGGTGTTCAGTAACCGCCGCCCTTTTCCTGTTTATCCAGGTAATGTTGCCTCCTGATCAATATTTACGCCATTACTTTTAATTATCCTTCTAATGCCCACAAGTACTGTGCGCCCATCCACCAGTGATCGGACGCCCTGACCCGGAAATACCTCAAATTCATCGGCTTCTCGGCCAGCCCCGGGGACATAATCACTGAACGAAGTGAAGGATCTTAGATCCTTCACTTCGTTCAGGATGACAGCTCTTGGTGAGGACTTAGTTTTAATCGGGAACTATTTAATACTTTTCACCCCGTAGCCGAGTTTTTCCACAAGCTTTTTAATCTCGTCCTGTGATTGGCGGTCGGGGTCGAACTTAACCTTGGCCCGACCGGTGTTAAATGACACATCCACATTCTCCACCCCGGTCACATTTTTCAACGCATCGTTAACCTTTTGAGCACAAACGGGGCAGGACAGGTCTTCCAACTCCATAATAATTTCTTTCATGCCGTACACCTCGCATCCTTTATTTTGTTTTTATGATTTTTCCCTTTACTCAGTAATCCCCATTGATGAGATAAACATTATTAATAAACAATTGTGCACCGCGGGGGGAGAGCTGTCATCTAAGAGCGTTAGCGAAGGATCTAGATTCTTCACTTCGTTCTACAATGACACGACGCTGTACCACTTACTGAGTTAACGGTATAACCATGTTTGTTTTTATGATTTTCCCTCAATCCCCTTTAATACAAAAAGCATTTTTTTAAATAATTATGCTTCATGATGGAAGTTTCACTTCGTTCTACCCCAAACCATACTTTTCCCTCAGCCGGCGGGAAATCCTTCTCACTGCGTCATAGGCCCGCTCCACCGTAGCTACACCATCGGCGTTAACCAGACAGCAGCGGGCCGGGGCTATCCAGGCCCGATCCAAGATTGTGGCCATTGGTATTCCCCGGCTCACCAGGTAAGCCCAGTACTCTTCAAGCTTAGCTGTCAAGTGATCCGGATTTTCAGTAGCCAGTTCTTCGGTAAGCGTGGGAACAATACCCCAGGATAAGATAGCGCCTCGCTCTAAAAAGCTCTTTATTTCGTCGGCATAGCGAGTAAAAATGTGACCGTTACCGTAAATATCCACCGATAAAATATCCAGATCCAGCCCACTAAGCAGAAATGACCAGTCTGGGTTACCACACAGATGTACTCCCCGGGGGCCTTCCAGGGTATCAAGAAACGCCTTGAAATCCTTTTTAGCCAGATCGCTTGAATAGCCGGTAAATGAACCAAAAAGAATTTCCAGCCCGGGTTCATCAATCCAGACAAAGGTGTTCGGGTGCACCGCCAAAAGTTGGCGGTACTGGGCGTTAATTTTTTGAGCGATAAAATCAAACATAAAAGATCGTATTTCATCATTGTAGATTATGGGCTTTTTGTATTCATCGGTAATTTTAAGACCAAAACTTAACGGCCCGATATTCTGCCCTCGCACAAGCTCAAATTTGCCCAAATCCTGACTCAAAAATGCGTCAAAGGCGGCCGAATATTTTTCTGACAGTTCGAAGGTTCCGATATCCTCGCTGCGTACCGCATAATCGGCCAGTTCTTCGTAAAACGCCCCGGTGTCCAGCCACAACTTTTTTTTGTCTTCATCCAGCTTGATGCCGGGGAAATTCTCACTCACCTGCACATACATATCTTCATAAAAACTATAACGGGGCAGCTGGGGCCAAAAGGGAATATCCACAGACAGGGACAACGGCATGGCAGCTTCGATTTTGGTGTGTGGTAAAATGCCCATGGCAGTAGTCATACAGTTACCAGGCAGTTTTTTCATAACAATGCACCTCCGCTAAGCATTTCTGGTTTTTACGTATTATATAACCAACTGCCCATGTCCGCTGTGACTGTTAAAATTGTTTTACAGTGATGTTGATCACAACAAGATAATTTTAACGTCTGCCACCTGTATCGCATAGGTATAGACCCATGAAGTGGTTTAGCTTTTTCTTTTCGTAGTTGTTAAAGAATTGTTTGAGTTGGTCGTCAATTTCGGCCAAAAACTGCCGATAATAGCTTTTTTCCAGATGCTCGACCAATGTGATGATCGGGTTTGGGTTGGGAATGTAATCAATTATCAGCACCTTCTGTCCGGCCAGCCTTTTCATTTCTCCCAACACCCGGGCTCGGTAGTCCATGGGCATCTCATGCAACGCAAATGCTGCCGATACCATATCGAAACTGTCATCGTCAAACGGGCCGGGTGCATGAGCCGGGGCTTGAATAAAATGCACCCGTTGGCCGTATTTTTTCCTGGCCTGTTCAAGCATGCCCCGTGAGATGTCCACTGCAGTTACATTTGCTCCCCGAACCGCAAAAGCTCCGGCCAGAGTACCGGTGCCGGTTCCTATATCCATTATTAAAGGTGAACTGCCCGAAGTTATTAACCGGCCCAAGGCATATTCCGCCGCCCGCCGGTAGGGACCGATAAACAAAGGGCGCATAATATCAAAGTAACGGGACACCCTGTCGAACGTCCCGGCCAACCTGGTTAAGTCATGTTCAGACAAGCGCACCCTCCTTAATTAGAGACATTCAAGAAACCGTGCACCAGGGATCCCGCTCCACCCCCGAAACCATTATCTCCATTGGAATGCCAGCGGCGGTCAGGGCCACCGTCAGCTGTTCTCGTAATTCGGGCAGGATTACTCGCTCGGTGGCGAAATGCCCGGCGTCCACAAAATGCATCCCTGCCGCCTGCATGTCCCGGGCGGCGTGATAACGTATATCACCGGTGACCAGTACATCTGCCCCCCTTCGCCGGGCCAGGGGCCATAAATCGCCGCCGGAACCACCGCAGACCGCTACCTTTTTTACCATGGCGTCTGGATGGCCGCCATAACGCACACTTTCCGCCTGTAAAATATCCTTGACTCTTGTGGCCAGGCCGGCCAATGTGACGGGTAGGTCCAAGAAACCTATCCGACCCAACCCCAGTTTGACCTCGCTGTTTTCCAGCAGGTACAGGTCATAGGCCACCTCTTCATAAGGATGAGCCTGCAGCATGGCGCCCACCACCCTTCCAAGCTCACTTTTCCTGACAATGGTCTCAATACGCACCTCGTCTACCTGTTCCAATTCACCAACCGTGCCGATATAGGGATCAGCTCCCTCCCGGGGCCGAAAGGTGCCTGTACCCCGCAAGTTGAAGGTACAATCACTGTATTTACCAATCCAGCCTGCTCCTGCCCTGCCCAGGGCCTCACGAAGCGTTTCGGCGCGTTCTTCCGGAACAAAAACAACCAACTTGACAAACTGTTCGTGTCTGACCGGATGCAGCACTTCCGGGGACCGCAAATCCAGTGACCGGGCCAATACCTCATTCACACCATCCCGAGCGCTGTCCAGGTTGGTGTGAGCGGCATATACGCCTATCCCCGCCCCAATTAACCGGTAGATCAATCCACCGGACGGATCATCGCAACGAACTGATTTAATGCCTTTAAGGAGCACCGGGTGATGGCTGATAATCAACTGAGCGCTGTATTTTACAGCCTCTTTGGCCACTTCGGGTGTTACATCCAGTGCTAACAGCACCTTGTCGACCTCGGCCTCTGGGTCACCCACCTGCCAGCCGCTGTTATCCCATTCCTCAGCCAACCCCGGCGGTGCCAGTTGTTCCAAAACAGCTACTATGTCCTTTGCCCTAGCGGCCAATTAGTAAGCACCTCCTCTATTTTATCCGCCTCTCTCTGTAAGCGGGAGCTCTTTTCCAATACCCGCGCTCCCCGGGCTGTCTGTAATTCAGTTAACACAGCCCCGATTTCAGCCTGCCTTTTCAACAAAAATCGGCGAAACACCGCCGAACGGTTTTCCAACAGGCGGGGACCCAGCTCAAAAACAACACTATCCGCTATTTCTTCCCGACCCGGCCTGGCCACAATAACCACATAAAAATGGTTGTCCTCATAAACCATGTCCTCATCAGTCATCCGCCAACCGTTTTCATCCAGCCAGCGTCGCACCAAAGCAACATCACGCATGGGCTGCAAAATCAATCTTTCCAGCCCTGCCAAAACCGCCTGGCCCGAGGTAAGAATACTACAAATGGTCCTGCCACCCATACCTGCCAGGACCACAACGTTCACCTCGCCAGGGGAAATTACCTGTAAGCCATCACCTAAACGCACTTCAATATGGCTGTCCAGGCCCGCTTTACGCACAGCCTCAAGGGCAGTACCGTAAGGTCCGCGGCTTATCTCGCCGGCCACCACCCGGCTGGCAATCCTATTTCTAACCAGGTAAACAGGCAGGTAAGCGTGGTCAGTGCCTATATCCGCCACCACGGAATCCGTTGGTACATAGCGAACTAGACAGGTCAACCGCGCAGATAGTTTAACTGACATACCGTATACCTCCGCATGGCACTATAACCATATCTTTCCCCACCGGCGGCCGTTTTCCTCCCGACGGCGCCGGCATTAAAGGATGATGCACTAGTTATCACTTGCGCAAGCAGATTAAACGGTCATTATGCACAGTTAAACTTACCAAACACGTTTTAACACCCAAGTGAAAAATTCGACATGTAGAAACAGCCCCTAGGGGGTCAGATAAGTCAAAACAGCCGCAACTCATTGCTATAAAGAGATACGGAGTGTAAATTAGATATAAAGTAGAACACAAGAGGTGATTCAAATGGCCAAAATGCTTTTGGTCGTAAATGGTGCGGATTATTCAATGGAAGCGGTCAGAAAGGCGGTTTGGCTGGCTCAAAAGGACGGAGCCCAGGTGGAGGTCCTTTACATTAATCCTACGTGCGTACAGTTATACCCGAATGTCCCTGGCCTGTGTTTCTGGATGCCGGAATTCGAATATAAAATTCGAGCTCGGCAGCTGAGGGAACGGGTGCTCAATGAGGATATTACACCTATACTTGAGGAAGCCCAGCTTGATACAAAGTTGCTCATCACCGACAAGGATCAGGATACTGAAATCAAGCGTTTAAGCGAAATTAACAGCTATGATAAGATCTTCATCACCGGGCACTCCAAGTATTGCACACCGGAGAGCTACAGCTGGCTGAGTTTATGGCGCAAGCCGCAAGATATTCCCACCGGAACGGTTTGCCTAATATAGACAGATAATCATTTGCGCACCCCCCCTAGCCAAGGGGGGGGGGTTTGTTCTAATAACCATGTGGCACTTAAAAAAGATATAATGCCACCCAGGCCAGGAGCAAACCGGTTAGGATGCTGGTCCAAACATAAAAAACACCAAGCCATGGCTTACCCCGGCCCACCAGCATAAAACTTTCATACATCAGAGTAGAAAAAGTGGTGAAGGAACCCATGAATCCAATCCCCAGGGCGGCCCGGACTCCCCCGTTCAGCAGTTGGCCGACGAAATACGGGTGGGCCACCAGAACCCCCAGAGCAAAGCTACCCAGCATGTTGACCACAAATGTAGCCAGCGGAAAATCGCCCCGCCAAACACCGGCCACCGCCCGGCCCACCAGATAGCGTCCGGTAGCACCCATAAAACCACCCGCGCCTACCGCTATAACGTCAATCATTGCCCTTACCTCCCGCAAATACCTTGCCGAACCACCGTTCTCCCCAACCGCTGCCCAAAACCAAATTCCCCACGGCCCAGCCGGCCCAGGTACAAAAATAACCAAGAGTTAAGGTCAGCAAGAGATAAAGCAGGGCCATATGGATAAAATACTGCATTAACAGGACACTTTCCACGCTGATTGCCGAAAAGGTGGTAAAAGAACCGACAAAACCGGTGGACACCGCTAATACAAAGAATGATCCATCACTAAAACGGCTAAGTACAACCGTGAGGAACAGTGCCAGCAAAAAACAACCCATTAAGTTCACAACCAATGTACCCCAGGGTATCAAGTCTCTTTCGTTTAGCCAAATTGATGTTCCATACCGAGCCAGGGCACCAAAGGCACCGCCCAGACCCACCATTAACACCCGCATCAGTAAATCCCACATGCCACCGCTCATTTCTGACTACAAACCCCTGCGTAGTCACAAATATTATACTACAAAGCATGCCAAGTATGGCCATCCACATGCGGTAAAAATAACCCGGTTAAATTCATAACACACCAACCGCCGGGAAGCGAAATATAAAACAAAAAGGGGATAGGAGGCCACTGACAAAGTACATGAAGAAACTATAAAGCCGCTTACATACTAGATTCTTCGCCACGTTCAGAATTACTACGCGTACCCGCACCACGATAAACGAATACAATCTACCTTCGTCAAGATTAAGCTTGTCATCCTGAGCGTAGCGAAGGATCTAGTCTTTAAGATTCTTCGCTGCGCTCAGAATGACAGATTCGTTGTATTCATAGCAATGACAAGCTTGGCTATTTGCCATATTAATTGACTTTTTCAATGCCCTTGGAGACAGGCATTTTTTTGGTATCCTTTCTTTAACTATGAATAATGCATTTTGTGCAGTTTTCCAGAAATAATATAATCAGGCAGAAAATGATTGTCCAAAGGAGATTATGATGTCCGGCAGCCGGAAAAAAACAAAATGGCCATATCTATTAATGGGGGCCGGTGCAATAACAGCCGGTACTCTTTTGTTGGGCCGTACCCTGGCCGGGTATACATCTAAATGGATTGCCACCCGTTTTATGACCGAGCCATACGAAAACAATTTGTGGGAAGTAGTATCCGCCGGTGCCCGGACCACGCCCCAGGTGATTGTGGAAACCAACATGAGAGCTGAAAACGGGAAAAAAATTTTGCGCCCCTTTGGCGGTCCCAAAAAGTTCCCTGATTTTAGTGGTATCATGTTCGACGTAGCGCAGTTAAACACCTTTCCGGTTTCCGAAGATGCGGAAATCTCAACGTCCACTAAAATTGGCCCTCAGGCCCTGCAACCACTATGCTTGGATATACCCATCATTATTTCGGGTATGGCTTACGGTTTTGCGCTTAGCGAGAAAGCCAAGCTGGCCCTGGCCAAAGGCGCATCTCAGGCTGGGACCGCCACCAACAGCGGTTACGGCCCCTTCCTGCAGGAAGAAAGGGACGCGGCTAAACACCTGATTGTGCAATACAGCAGGGGTAACTGGTCCAAGGAACCGGAGATACTGAGAAAAGCCGATGCAATAGAAATTCAGTTTGGACAGGGAGCCCTTGACGGCACCGGGGAAATTTTTAAGCGGGACAAGATGGATCAAAAAATGATCCGTTTGCTCAATTTGAAACCGGGTGAAAACGCTGTGCTACATGCCCGAATGCCGGAACTATCCTCACCCGGACAACTAACCGGCCTGGTGAATAAATTGAAGCAGATAACGGAAGGTATTCCAGTGGGAGTTAAAATAGCGGCAGGAAACAGCCTAGAAGATGATCTGGCTTACATCATTGACGCCCAGGCTGATTTTATTGCCATTGACGGCGCTCAGGGCGGCACCGCTGGTGCCGCACCCATCTTGCAAGACGATTTCGGTCTACCCACCTTGCACGCCCTTTGCCGGGCAGTTAGTTTTTTGGAACAACAAGGAGTTAAAAAGGAAATCAGTTTAATTATCAGTGGCGGTTTGAAAACACCTGGGGATTACCTCAAAGCCCTGGCACTAGGCGCTGACGCTGTAGCCCTGGGCACCATTATCCTGTGGGCCATGACCCACACCCAGGTATTCAAATCTCTACCTTATGAACCCCCGGTGCAAGCAGTGTTTTTTTCAGGTAAAGATAAAGATAAGTTGGATGTGGGTAAGGGCGCCCAAAACCTGGCCAATTATCTGGTGTCAACGGTAGAGGAAATGAAAATAGCCACCGCTGCCCTGGGCAAAAAATCCCTTCAGGCGGTAAACAAGGCCGATTTATTCGCACTGGACAGGGATACTGCTGAAATTGCCGACATCAACCTGGCCTAAAGAAAACGGATGAAAAATAAAATCAAAGGCCATGTTTATCAAAAACTAAAAGTGAGGGAGCTTGAAGAATAACGTCGGTACATTTTTAAACGCCCGTAAGGGCAATCACCCCCGCCAGCCCCATTGAATAGATTATTAAGCAATTATTTAACAGGGCGGGATGAAGATGAAAAGGAAACTGTATCTACCAATGCTGGCGTTATCGCTGCTGCTGTTTATGGCAAGCGCCTGCTTTTATTTTTACCTGGGTTGGGGAAATCAACAAACAAAGCCGTCCACCGGTCCGCCAGGGAAGGCCGACGGAAATAACCAGACCGAACAGCAACTACCGCAGGTGGCGCAGGATAAAACACCCCAGATGGAGGCACCTTTAAATATTCTGGTAGTCGGTATCGATAAAGGCGGCACGATAAATGGACCGCCCCGCCCGAAGCCTTGGCGCTCCGACGTAATTATCCTGGTGCGGGTTGATCGTGAGCAGCACAAGGTGAGTCTGCTTTCCATTCCACGGGACACCAGAGTATATTCACCGAAGCTGAAGGCGAACTAAACTGATTAATATTACCTAATCTCCACCGGAGTACCTACATCAACCAGGGCAAAAAGCTCTACCGCCTGCTCATTGCTCATCCTGATACAGCCTCCTGACGCGTACTCGCCAATGGAATCAGGCTCGTTAGTACCGTGAATACCGTACTTTTTTCCCATAGGCGCCCGGTCATCATTAGCGGCCCGGTTATCCTTTTCATAGGGTACGCTAAGACCCATCCAGCATATCCCCAACTGTTCTTTAAGCTCATTGCGGTGGTTTTCTACTTTATTGGCAATGCTGAAGTTGCCTTCCGGTGTATATTGGGGATCCTTACCGGTGGCGATGGGGTAAGTTTTATACAACTCGCCGTTACTGTACAAATACAGGGTATTAGTGCTTTTATTGATAATAATTTTATCTTTCTCTTTACCAGGGTTAGGAAAAGAATGCAAATGTTTAAATCCGGGTTTAGTTTCAATGACATGGATCTCATCGTTATTAACCAGCTTAATTCCTTCCGCTATAGATACTCCTACCAGTGGTGGGACCGCAGCGGTTTTATTCCTGATCATCTTCACTGCGCCACTTGAACTAACCTTTATTTCCTGCCCGGTTTCCTTATTTATAACCCTGGTCGCTCCGATATCCCTGTAAACCACTACCCGGTTATCCTGGAAAATAACGACATTTGGCGGTACTTTTTTGGGTAGCGGCGTTTCACTCCGGATACTTCCCTGCCGCTGCATACACCCGAGATTAACCATAATTACTGCTATAATCACTATAGCCGGTATTATTAACCCGTTTCCCCTCATAGTAGATCTCACCGCCGGCGCTTGTATTTGTAGAGAAAGGTGTAATTATATAAAAATACTCCTATTACGGTTCGCAAATATTACAGTTCGCAAAGCTTATTGGCAAACCAGGCGGTATGGATATCCTCATCAATCAAATTGTCCCACAAGACGTCAAAAAGATGCTGGTCGTCACCCACCCGCACGATTAAATCCTTATAATCTTTCATAGCCTTTTCCTCCAGGGTAATATCCAGCTTTAATATCGCCTTGGGCCCGGCCAATCCACTTAAATAACCCGCAGTTTTACCCAGCAGCGGAGAAATCACATCTCCCAATTTTGTGGGCTCTGCGCCTCTCCTTTTTATTTCTGCCGCCATGTTATCCACGTGCTGCTGCTCAATGGCCGCAATACGAGCCAAAGTTTTGGCCAAGTAGATGTCTTCTTCCATGGCATGAGCCTGGGCGGTATACAAGTCCACTTGATTAAGTTCCAGGCTATAAAACCAGTTTAGTTTGGCAATTAACTCTTTTTCACGCACTTATATTACTCCCTTGATATGCGGTACGATAAATAAAGTTTTACCGATTTTCACTTAATCATCCCCTGACCTTGCAAAAAATTTTGTGGCGTATGCAGTAGTTCTGAGCTATACGAAACAGGGTTACCTTAAATAAATTTCGCTAAGCAAAGAATTAATATACATGGTTATACCGTTAACTCAGTAAGTGGTACAGCGTCGTGTCATTCTGAACGAAGTGAAGAATCTAGATCCTTCGCTAACGCTCAGGATGACAGCTCTACCCCCGCGTTGCACAATTGTTTATTAAAAATGTTTATCTCATCAATGGGAATTACTGAGTAAAGGGAATAGTCATGTTAATATATAATCTAGAAAAGAAAAAGATTAAGAGGATATTTATAATGGAGGTGTTTAATTTTGCAACTGGAGGGAAAGGTTGCCATTATCACCGGGGCCGCCAGGGGGATCGGCAGAGAGGCTGCTCTGCTGTTTGCCCGGGAAGGAGCGCGGGTGGCCATAGCAGATTCTGACGAGCAAGCCGGGCTGCATACAGCAGAAGAAATTAACCACGGTGGTGGTGATGCTTATTATGTCCAGGTTAACGTTGCAAACAGCGAGTCAGTCCAAAACATGGTCCAGCAGGTTTTGAACAAGTTCGATACTATTGACATTTTAATCAACAACGCCGGCATTACCAGGGACGGATTCCTGGTTAAAATGGCCGAAGAAAATTTTGACTTAGTAGTGGATGTCAACCTGAAGGGAGTATTCAACTGCACCAAAGCAGTTGCTCCGATAATGATCGAAAAAGGCTGGGGCAAGGTAATTAACACATCTTCGGTGGTTGGTATTTACGGCAACATCGGCCAGACCAACTACTCGGCCACCAAGGCCGGAGTCATCGGCTTGACCAAGACATGGGCCCGTGAACTGGGTCTGAAAGGTATCCGGGTAAACGCCGTGGCGCCCGGGTTTATCGAAACTGAAATGACTGGCACGGTGCCGGACAAAGTTTTGCAAGCCTTCAGGCTTAAGACACCCCTGGGCCGGTTAGGCCAACCTGCAGACATTGCCAATGCCTACCTGTTCCTGGCCTCAGCGGAAGCTGATTTCATCAACGGCGTGGTTTTAAGTGTTGATGGCGGGTTGGTTTTATAAAGTGATGCTTTTTAAAACTGCAAAATCCCCACCGCCAATGGATTTACGACGGTGGGGATTAATTTTTATAGGCCGTGATCTATAAATTAACCCCAAATTTATAACCCGTACCCCACACGGTTTTAATGTAAATGGGACTTGAAGGATCATCCTCAATTTTTTCACGTAACCTGCGAATATGCACGTTAACTGTGTTTTCATCGCCCTCATATGTACTTTCCCAGATACGTTCTAAAAGGTGCGGTTTGGTGAACACCTGACCCGGATGCGAAGCCATCAGCCACAACAGTTCAAACTCTTTAGGCGTAAGATTGACACTTCGGTCACCGTTTTCTACCAACCGCTTGCTATAATCTATAACCAGCCGGCCGTATTTGATAATCTCTGCCGCCTTCTGTTTGGGTGATAATTCGCTGCGCCGCAGCACCGCTTTTACACGTAAGGCCAACTCCACCGGGCTAAAGGGTTTGGTCTGGTAATCGTCCACACCCATGCGGAAACCCACTACCCGGTCCAATTCTTCACCGCGGGCAGATAAAATAATTACCGGCACGTCTAAAAATTCTTTTAAATGCCTTAAAGTTTCAAAACCGTCCATGCCCGGCATCATAATATCCAGCAGTATCAAGTCTGGTTTGGTTTCTTTAGCTCTTTCCAGAGCCTCAAACCCATCGGAAGCGCAGGTTACCTCAAATCCTTCCCTGGTTAGAGAATGCTGTAGTATTTTCAATACCTTAGAATCGTCATCTACAGCTAGTATGCTTTTTGTCATTCCACACCTCCTACGTTTCTTTAACCCTGTACAAGCCGCTACCAGCATGGCCAGTCATTCGGCATTAAATCCAGACCGGAACGTCCTTAGCCCATGAATTTCAGTCCGGATGAATATTCAAAAATTAAAGGTTCTACTGGTTCAAGCTAATTTACCAGCTAAACAGTGTAATTAACATCGTAAATTATAATAGCGGGTTATATTTATACTTCGCATAATTTTTATAAAATCCTTTTATTATGGAACATTACAGTGCAACAAACAATCTTTAAGTGCGATGCATTTTACCAATAAAAATTTTAAAACAATTTTTATAATTGTCACACACTTGACATTGTAAAACGACAAAAAACATTATAATGTATATAATCCTAGATAATAATTCAACCTCCTCTTCTGCAACATCCCTAAAAAACGCCCGCAATACGTGGGCGTTTTTTGCATAGCTCCCCTGCTCCAAGAGCCTCCGGCCATGGCCCAATTACCGATAAGCTGCACAAATTGGTGGTTCATTTTTAAGCTGGTCATAAATTTAGAGTTGTTATTTTTTTATTAACAATGTTAAAGTAAGATATATCACATAAGCCCTACATAGTATAAAAAAACAGCATACTCGGGAAGGTGTGTATAACCTTGGGCCTGATATGGCTAACAATGTTGAGCGTATCTCTTGCTCCACTAACTATCATTGCCACCGTAATCTTTTTAATAAAAGGAGACCCTGTATGGAAAAAGTGGCTGCTGGCTGCCATTGCATCATCTGCTTTTTTAATTGCTTTGATTTTGGCCATACCAGTGTCAAAGTAGCGGTTCGTATAAAACTGCTTTTACTATACCCAAAAGGGCACAGGCCACTTTTTTGGTATACATTCCTTAACAATAACAATAAAAAGATTCGGCATCATCTTAGATAATGCCGAATCTTTTTTATTTGGTGGGCAATGACGGGATCGAACCATCAAGCCACCGAAAATGCGTATTAGATAAAATCTAATATTAGCTTAGCCGGTCAGGCAACTCACAAACCTTTTAATTTACTTGTTTTTGGTGTAGGCGTTTTTTCGTGCATCACTATCGGCAACCCATTCAGCAAATTTTTCAACACTATGTTGTTCAGCCTCTAAAACAAATCCGTTTACCCTTAAAAACACCATACCTGATAAAAGCCCTGTTCTCTTATTACCATCGGGAAAAATATGTCCTTTAATAATAAGATACATAAGATAAGCAGTTTTTTTATCCACCGTTTTGTAACGTCAATGAGCATAATATTGTTGTGATACGATAGATTCTGCCCTTCCATAAGAATTTTCATAGTTACCCTGTATTCCGCCATGTCTTTTAATTAACATTTCGTGAAAACCAAGAATGTCTTGTGCCGTAATATATATGAATCTTTTTTTCTTTTTTTGACTCATTTTTTACTTATCCACCTCAAGGGAAGCGGTGCCAGTTTCAAAAGATTCTTTAACCACTTTTAATTTGAAACCAGGTAAATAGTCCGCTTGTATGTTGCCAGGCTTTTTGATTGGCTAATCCAGCGGTACAGGATCTTGGGCTTATTTCATGGCGTTTGGCCACTTGCAATACGTTTCCGATTTCCTGTGCTTCTTGAATTAGTTGTTCCTTAAATTCTTTTGGATATCTTTTACCTTTCATGCTTATCCCCTTTCCGTTTTAAAGTTTATATCATTTGGGGATAAGACTCAAATTCCTTAAAGGGGCTAAATAGCTGGTGAGCAAGTTGATAACCCGTTCTTTAAATTCCCCCAGATAATATATTTTTTCATCGTGTTTAAGTTCCGGAGGCCCGTACATTCCAATGGACAATACTTTTTCCAGGTCATTTTTGTTCATCCAGGTGCTGATTGCATCCCCTTGAATATCTTTTTCGGCCATGTTATATCCTCTTTCGCTGGTATTAATTATAGTATTCAGGAGTCAGGATATGCAAGATATAGCTTATTTTATCCTGACTCTAGACCAGTTACTATTTATTTATGCAACCACAATTAACCGGTTTGCCTGGCGTTATCCATCTTTAGCACCACCGCCAGACCCAGCGCCGCCAGAAGGCCCATCACACCACCGAAATACAAATCTCCGCTGCCGTTCTGCCCCGGTTTATTTCCAGGCCTGTCATCCTGCGGGAAATGACGGCCAAAGTGGATAAGGAATTGGACCGTAACCGCGGCCGGGTGCGGTATGATATGACAGAGCGGGTGATAAAAAGCGTGCGCTTGTTTACAAGGGCGCTGGATGATAAATTTAAAGCGGTGGTCAGCCAGACACGGATCGTGTTGGAGCGTGCTCTGGCCAAAAAAGAGGCAGGTGAAAAATTTACCGGCGCGGCCACGGCGGAAATTCAAAAGCAGCTGGCGCAGGTCGAGAGGGTTAAACAAGACCTGGTGCAGCTGCAAAAATCAGTTAAGTTAGTTAAAAGTGCCGGCGAGCCAATGGCTTCCGTCGAAAGACTGCGGTAAAAGTCAAGTAAATTGTTGAAAAAAAGCGCGACTTTTTATGA
>JAENYQ010000144.1 GCA_016841675.1 Desulfotomaculum sp. | reverse complement strand
TTTGCTCCTTCTTAACTGTTTCCATGGGCTAACTCCCCCGTCCGTCAATTAATTATTTTTAATGTAACATGAATACATTTGGAACATTCCTACCTGTTTTTCCATATAATAGAAATCAATTACTAAAGGAGTGTTACTTGATGGCTGCAAACAATAAAGACATGAGCTATTATCCACCAAGCGGCTCGGCTCCCGTTTACCAGACACCGTACCCGGGTTACCCTTTTACCGTATACAAGTATTACCCAACCCACCAATATGTACCCGTTTATGCCTTACCAGAAGCTCTAAACTTAATAGTGGAATCTGTTAGAGATGAAAGAGAGGACGAGTTATTCTACGACTATTTGTTATCTGTGGCACCTCCCAACCAAAGAGATATAATCACCTCAATTCGAGACGATGAGAGAAAACATGGCAGATTATTCAGGCAATTATACTGGGAAGTTACAGGCAAAGAAATACCAGCAGCGCCGGATGTACCATTTGAAAAACCATTAAACTATTGCGATGGTATATCCAAGGCGCTCTTTGGCGAACTTGCTGCTGTAGAAAGATACCGCAGGATATTGTATGGTTTTGAATTTTTGCCCTATCGAAATATAATTACCGAAATTTATACCGATGAATTAAAACACGCCTCCAAGTGGAATTATCTGTTCACTTTAAACTGCGTCAATAGATAAAGTATATCAGTAAATATTTAGCTTGTGTTACTAACTTTGTAAAGCATACTGTTTTTCTCGTTTTAATTTCGTCTTAGCGGTTGAATTATTTCATGGACAGAGAAACCCGGTTGCGCTCTACATCTACGGCAAGTACCCGCACAGTTACCACATCACCAACGGAAAGCACATCCAGCGGGTGGCGCACATAATTACCGGCCAGCTCGGAAATATGCACCAGGCCGTCGTTTTTCACCCCAATATCCACAAAGGCGCCGAAATCAACTACGTTGCCGACCGTGCCTTTTAACACCATCCCGGGCTCAAGGTCTTTAATGCTAAGCACATCGGTGCGAAACAGGGGCGGCGGCAGCTCTTCCCGGGGATCACGCCCGGGTCGGGCCAGGTTATCAACAATGTCCCGGAGGGTCGGCACCCCTGCGTCAAGGCGAGTGGCAATTTCTTCGACATTTAAACGCGCCAGTTTGGCCCGCAGCGCTGGCCGGCCAATCATGTCCGGCCCGGCCTCGATTAATTCCAGTAGTTTATCGGTTAAGGCGTATGATTCCGGGTGAATCGGCGTTGCATCTAACTGGTTTTCACCCCCAGTAATGCGCAAAAAGCCAACACACTGCTCAAAAGTTTTCGGACCCATACGCGGCACTTTGGCCAGTTGGCGGCGGTTTTTAAACCGGCCTATTTGCTCTCTGTGACGAACCACATTCTCAGCCACTGTAGCATTAATGCCGGCCACATACTTGAGCAGGGGCGAAGAAGCGGTATTCACATCCACACCCACGTAATTAACCGCCGACTCCACTACTTTGGCTAAACTTTCATCAAGTTTTTTTGGCGCCACATCATGCTGGTACTGGCCCACACCTACAGCCCGGGGTTCAATCTTAACCAATTCCGCCAGGGGGTCCTCCAAACGGCGGGCTATGGAAACCGCGCTGCGTTCAGATACATCAAGGTTGGGGAATTCTTTGGCCGCCAACTGGGAAGCCGAATAAACACTAGCCCCGGCCTCGCTGACAATGGTATAAGCCAGCCCGGAAACATCCTGTCCCTTGATAAAATCGGCCACAAACTGTTCGGTTTCCCGGGATGCCGTACCATTGCCGATGGCAATTACCTGCACCCCGTATTGGGCGACCAGACGCGCAAATTCAGCTTCTGCCGCCTTGACCTTTTTCTGCGGCGGTGTGGGATAAACCACCCCGGTTTCCATAAGCCTGCCCGTTTCATTGACCACTGCCCACTTACACCCCGTGCGGTAGGCCGGATCAACGCCCAGCACCACTTTACCGGACACCGGAGGCTGCAGCAGCAGACTGCGCAGGTTACGCGCAAATACAGTAACAGCCTGTTCTTCCGCCTTCTCGGTCAGTTCATTACGGAGATCACGCTCCACTGCCGGGGCCACAAGCCTTTTATAAGCGTCTGAAACGGCTGTCTGCACCACCTCTGTAGTTACCGCATGCTCCTTGACAAAACGCCGAAATAACCAGGTCAGAATCGCTGTTTGGTCAACATCGACCGCTACCCTTAAGTATTCCTCCCGCTCGCCCCGGTTGATGGCCAGCACCCGATGCGGAACCACCGTGCGTAACGGCTCCCTGTAGTTATAATACATCCGGTAAACCGACTCGGCCTGCTCATCCTTGGCCCGGGCCACCAAACTGCCCTGACGCCTGGTGTGATTACGGATCCAACTACGCACATCAGGGTCATCGGCGGCCATTTCGGCCACAATATCCATAGCCCCCTGCAGGGCCTCCTCCACCGTAGGAACCGCTTCGGATATGTAAGCCGCGGCTTCGGCCTCGGGACTGCCGCTGCGTGGGAAAGAAAGCAGGTAGTCTGCCAGCGTCGCCAAACCCCTTTCCCGGGCCACACTCGCGCGGGTTTTACGTTTTTGCCGGTAAGGCCGGTAAAGATCCTCCACCTCGGTTGGTTTGGCAGCGCTCATAATGCGCACCCGCAATTCCTCGGTCAGTTTGCCCTGTTCCTCAATCAGCCTCATGACCTCTGTTTTACGCTGTTCCAGGTTTCGATAATATTTCATTAACTCTTCAATCCGGCGGATCTGTATTTCATCCAGTTCACCGGTCACTTCCTTGCGATAACGGGCAATAAAAGGAACAGTGTTTTTGTCATCTAACAAATGCACTGTGTTTACAACCTTTGCCCGGGGAATTTCCGCTTCCCGGGCTACTATGTCAATTATGTCGGTATGTGGTTCCAAAGAGTGTATCTCTCCTTAAATCAATTTTACTTAACTAACATTTAGTACTAGTTACTATTATACCAAAAAAGAGAGGCGTGCTTAGTCAGTTCGCCAAAATACACATCTTTTATTGCTTATTGCTTAATATCCCGCACGGGAGTTAAACTACATTTGGAAACCAAAAACTTGCGGCTGGTATAAAATCATAAAGAAGCCAATACCAGCGACGCCCTTAAAACCAAAATGAAGCACCGATAAGCCGATGAGAGTTTCTATTTCTCATAGGTAGGCTAAAAACCCTTGGTAGTCATACAGGCCCGGCAGTAATTACAATGTACACACAGGGTTGGACACAAAATCTAAAAACTAAGATAAAATAGGTAGTATGAAAAACAAACGGAAAAAATACACCCCTGATGAAAAAGCCAAAATCGTGCTCGAAGTTCTTCGGGAAGAAAACACATTGGTTGAAATTGCGAACAAGTATGAAGTTAGCCAGCAGTTAATAAGTCGTTGGAAGTCCGAGTTTCTCGCTAACATGGCTGTTGTCTTTGATAAGAAGGCCACTGAACTAGAGAAGCTTAAACAAGAGCACGAGGCTGAGAGGGATGTCCTTGTAAGTAAAATAGGGCAGCTGACCCTTGATGTTGATTGGCTCAAAAAAAAACAAGTACAAGCCTCGGAACTGAGGAAAAAAAGGCGCTCATAGACCACACTGATTCCAAGCTTACCATCAAGCATCAATGTGAGCTATTACATCTTCCAAGGTCTACAGCCTATTACCAGTATGTTGAGGTTGTGGTTACTCATGAAGAGATTACGATTAAAAACGCCATTGATAAAATCCACTACAAAGAGCCCGCTTATGGCGTAAGACGCATCAGGAACGAGCTTAGAAAGCTGGGATTCACAAAGGTTGGTAAGCGCTTGATTAGGCGTTACATGGAGGAAATGTGCATCCGCGCTTTCTATCCAGGACCTAACCTAAGCAAGAGAGACAAGAAGGCAAGAACCTATCCGTACCTTCTTCGCAATCTGGTCATCAATCGCCCGAATCAGGTGTGGTCTATTGATATCACATATCTGGGCACTCCTGCTGGTTTTTTATACATGGTAGCTATCATCGA
>JAENYQ010000018.1:41884-48991 GCA_016841675.1 Desulfotomaculum sp. | reverse complement strand
ATTTAAGAAGGTCTTTTAACATAAGGTTTTTTAGCCTACTAAGCCGAAACTTGGGCTAGCACCTCTCTAATTATGTACCTCTAATTTTTTTAAGTACTACTAAGTACCACTGTCGGTCCACCAATTGATTCTGGTCCGAGCTACTTCCTCCACCTCGTGTGTCTTGGTGCGGGTCATTAAGTTTTTCACCGTCTGTGCAGGATGCAGTCCTTCAAATAAAACCCGATACATTTGCTCGGTAATGGGCATTTCCACGCCCCATTTATTAGCCAGCCCGCGGGTGGCTCTGGTTGTACGCACTCCCTCCACCACCATGTCTACATCTTCAAGCGCTTCATTGAGTTTCTTGCCCCGGCCGATTTCAATACCGGCCCGGCGGTTACGGCTATGCATACTGGTGCAGGTAACAATAAGGTCCCCCAATCCGGCCAAACCGGCAAAGGTTAATGGGTTGGCGTGCATGGCCAGACCTAAACGAGTGATTTCGGTCAGGCCTCTGGTCATCAACGCTGCCTTGGCATTGTCGCTGCCGATTAACCCATCGATTATACCGGTGCCCAAGGCAATGATGTTTTTTAACGCACCGCCAATTTCCACTCCGGTTATATCCGGGTTGGTGTACACTCTAAAACTCTCCCCCATAAAAAGATCCTGAGCCGATTGGGCATATTCTAATGAGGCGGAAGCGACCACCACCGCCGTGGGCATTTTTTGCGCCACCTCTTCAGCATGGCTGGGCCCGGAAAGGACAGCGTAGTCACTGGCCCGCTCAATTCCTGCTACTTGGGTAAATACCTCGGACATTCTAAGCAATGTATCTTCCTCAATACCCTTGGCTGTGTTGACTACCAGGGTGCCGGGAGTGATTAGGGGTATGGCTAATTCAAGCACCTCTCTGAAGTTGTGCGACGGCGCACTGGATATCACCGCAACCGAGCCCGCCAACGTTTCTTCAATATCGGCCGTTACGATGACCTGTTGCGGTAAACGGACTCCAGGTAGGTAGCGTGCGTTTTCACGGGTTGTTTTTATTTCTGCTACTTGCCCTGGCCGCCTGGACCACAGGTATACATTGTTCCCGAGGGAGGCCAGGTGGCAGGCCAAGGCAGTGCCCCAACTACCGGCGCCCAGGACGGCGACCTTGTTCTTAACCGTCATATTTATTTGCGGCCCCCCTTTGTTACTTTAAACTCTGTCCCGTCTAGTATTCTACTGATATTGGCCCGGTGTTTATAGATCGCCAGCACCGCCATGGCTATGCCGAAGCTGATGTGCCACGAACTCATATTTATTATTACCATGGTTACGGGTATCGACACGGCGGCTAATATGGAGCCCAGTGATACGTATCTGGTGACGGCAACCGTGGTGAGCCAAACGACTAAACATACTAATATTAAAACCGGTGACATGGCCAAAACAACTCCACCGCCGGTGGCGATCATCTTACCGCCTTTAAAGCGCAGGAACACAGACCAACTATGCCCAAACAAGACGGCTACGGCGGCCAGCAGTTCAGTTTCGATGCCGCCCAGGTATTTTCCGAGCCAAACGGCGAAGGCTCCCTTGCCCATATCCAGCAGCAACACTGCCAGTCCCGGCACCGGTCCCAAATTGCGCCACACGTTGGTGGCACCAATGTTCCCGCTGCCAAGTTCCATAATATCTATTCCTTTTAGCCTGGCTAGAAGGTAGCCAAAGGGAATTGAACCAATTAGGTAGCTAATAACGATAGCCAAAAAAGTGTCCAAAAAATTCACTTCCTTAATTGGGTCTTAGTACCGGAGTTTGGTGTTATCTCCAGGCTGCTACTCGCCACTATACTTGAACGAGCTCGTTCGCTTGCGGGCGCCGGAGAACTCACGCCCTGCGGGCGTTCAGACATGCACCGGCGCCTTTCCTCCAGCTCTCTCGCTCTTTGAATTAAGCTCCTACGCATCCTTACGATAACACCAAACCCCGCTGAGATAGAATTTTTCAAAAAACAATTAGTAGTTTAGTATTTACTATCTCTCTTGCGCATTACCAACCGTATTGGTGTGCCCTCGAAACCGTATGCGGCGCGCAGGCGATTTTCAAGGTAGCGCAGGTAGGAAAAATGCATCAGTTCAGGTTCATTAACAAAAAGTATAAAAGTAGGGGGCTTAACTCCAGCCTGGGTGCAGTAAAATATCTTCAACCGATGGCCCTTATCGGTTGGAGCCGGGTTGCGCAGCACTGCGTCCCTTAACAGATCATTCAAATCGCTGGTGGAAACGCGCATGTTTTGCTGTTCACTGACGAAATCAACCAGTTCAAGAACCCGGTGGACGCGCTGCCGGGTCAAAGCGCTGGCAAACAGCACCGGCGCATACTGCATAAAGCCCAGCCCGTCCCGCAAATCTTCAACATAACGGTTAGAGGTCTTATCATTCTTTTCCACCAGATCCCACTTGTTAACAATCAGTACTATACCTTTACCCTTTTCGTGGACATAGCCGGCAATTTTTTTATCCTGCTCGGTAAGACGTTCTACCGCATCAATCAACATTAACGCTACGTCACCACGGTCTATGGCGCGCAGCGAACGAATAACACTGTATTTTTCAGTGGATTGATCAATGCGACTGCGGCGCCGCATACCTGCGGTATCGATAAGTGTATACGCCTTATCGCCACGCTCTACGCGAGTATCGATAGCATCCCGGGTGGTGCCGGGGATATCGCTGACGATAACCCGCTCCTCGCCTAAAATGGCATTAACCAGGGATGACTTGCCTACATTGGGGCGGCCCACCACAGTAATTTTGACCAGATCTTCTTCTTCCTCCGGTTCTTCCGGAGGCGGCAGTTTATCTAAAGCCAGGTCCAGCAAGTCACCGGTGTTTCTGCCCTCCATAGCTGAAATAGGCAGAGGTTCACCCAGTCCCAGCCGGTAAAAGTCGTAAAGGAGACTTCTATTATCAAAATTCTCCACTTTGTTGACCACCAGAATAACGGGCTTTTCAGATTTACGCAGTATCTGGGCTACTTCCTCATCGGTCCCGGTTAGCCCGGTCCGGGCATCCACTACGAATAGCACTAGGTCGGCGTCACGGATGGCCAGTTCGGCCTGGCCGCGCACCTGGGAAGCAAACTCTCCTTCATCTCGGTAGTCCAAACCGCCGGTATCAACCAGCGTAAAATGCCTGCCGTTCCATTCGGCAGTCTGATAGAGCCGGTCTCTGGTTATACCGGGCAGACCTTCAACAATAGCCACCCGGCCCCCCACAATGCGGTTAAATAAAGTTGATTTGCCCACGTTTGGTCGTCCTATAATAGCTACAATCGGTTCGGACATTTTTAGCGCACCATCTCTCTCACTATATCTTTGGGCCCGTCCACAGGTATAAACGGTACCCCAAACCGACGGGAAAGCTCCTCCACGGTAACGTCGTCCAGGAAAGTTGCTTCACCCTCCCGTAACATTACCGAGGGGATAAACACCTTGTCACCCAGTTCATGCCCGGTTAACCCATCAATTATATCTTGTCCGGTAAGTAATCCGGCTACAGTAACATTATGGCCGAAAAAGTTGTTCTTCAAAACATAAAGTACTGCTTCCACTGCATCTATACAGTTAAGCTCGTCCACCACCTGCTGCAACAGCGGCCCGGCCAGTAAGCCGGTAACCAACGCAAACCGCAGCGGTTTAGTGACTACCCTGGGCAGTCGGCGCCGGGACTTGCTCCATTGATCCTTAAATAGCCGTACCAGGCCGACACCGTTCTCGGTTTGAGGAAAACCACCATAATGGGCAGCCAAGGGTACCGTTACGCCGGCGGTGAGATAAAACTCATCGCTGGCAAAAACCAGGGGGTAATCATGCTGGGAGTTGAATTTTTTTTGCCAGCTGCGCACTTGCTCAACTACCGCCCTGGCTTCCTCAGGCAGATATGGACGCAGGTGAAACAAACCTCGCCGATGCGAAGTGAGCCCCACCGGCACCACGGCCAGGGAGCGAACCGCCGGCCATAGGGAACCGAGATCCCGGATGGTGCGCTCCAGCTCGTCACCGTCGTTTAAGCCAGGGCACAAAACAGCTTGGGTGTGCATTTCAATACCGGCCTGGGCCAGGAATTGCAATTGCTCCATTACACGGCCAGCCCGGAGCTGCCCCATCATTTTTTGACGTAGCTTTGGGTTGGTGGTATGTACTGATACATACAACGGACTCAGGCGCATGCGGGCAATGCGGTCGAGCTCAGCAGTTCCAGTGTTGGTCAGGGTGATGAAATTACCTTGGGCGAAGGACAGACGGTAATCATCGTCCTTTACGTATAGGGATGGGCGCATTCGGGGAGGCATCTGGTCAACAAAGCAGAAAATGCAATTATTCTGACAGCGGCGGGTACGTCCGATGCCGTCACTGGCAAAATTAATGCCCAGAGTTTCGTCAAAATCCTTTTCTATATCCAGAAGCCACTGTTCACCATTGTTTTTTTGCACCAGTACCTGCAGGTTTTCATCAGCGCAATAAAATTTGTAATCAATAATGTCCTTAATATCTGTTTCGTTGACCTGCAGGATGGTATCTCCCTGCTCCACGCCCAATTCGGCGGCGATACTGTCATGGTCAACGTTTTTAACTACCAACCCCCGGGTCTGCATGGGAAAATTTCCTCCAATGGTATTATTGCTTGTTACATTATCTGATAGCCGGGGGAGTTAGTCAAGACAGGCCCGTTTAATAAAGCTAACCGGAAAATAATCTTGTCTGAGCGACACGAAAGATCTTAAAGATTCCTTTACTCGTATCTGGCGATCCGGTGGTATCGCTCCGTTCGCTCTTGCAATTCTCCGGATACCACCGGACCGCCTCCAAATGTTTGATTTTTCATACACACTGATGGTGTCGCGACAGCGGCATGGTGGTCTATCCTGAAAATAGAGTTTTAGGACGTCATCCTGAGCGTAGCGAAGGATCTTTTTTTACTGCTGCTGGTTGGGATTGGCATCCTTTATAAGCTTATCGTAAATGTTTTCTACGCTGCGGTGAATCATGCTCAGACCGGTGTTGCGCAGTAAAGGCAGTTTGGTCAACCAGGTCCCGAATACCATAGCAGAGGTTTTTTTGTAATTAAGGTTAATCAGTGTGTAGTCTTCAATTTGATAAAGACCTAAAAAACTGGTTATAGCCCTTTGCACCATGTCGCCTTGCCCGTCGGTCCACAGGGCCAGGCATGTTTCACCATTCGCGCCTTTTTCAAAACTATATATTCTAGCGTCACCCTTACCCATCCCGTAGGGGCGCAGTGCACCTGTCAATTCTTTTTGATGCGGGTGCCGGTCGTCCGGAAGCTGACCGGTGCGGATAGCCGCTGCCAGGACTGAGAACGGAAAACCGGTATCGCTGTAAAATATCAATTGTTTCACTAACCGTTGCTCTCCTCCGCTAATACGTTGCGCACTAGTTTAATTATTTCCGGGTAAGCCCACACCGTGCCCAGTGTGACCAGCGGTCGGCCAGTTTTGAGCCACCGGAATCGGCGGGATAAGAAACCGCCAATTTTCATGCTGATGTTAACCTTGTGCATGACATTGACCAAACGGTAACTGTCTGGCGGAATGTTAAAACTTTGCGCCAATCCGTTAACTATGTTTTCCAGAAGGTAAGGTTTACCTCTCTGACCGACAAAATATACTTCATTTCTCATGCTGTCTACACCCAACAATGTAATATCGCCATGATCGTTACCTTCCCGGGTATCGAAGAATGGCAAAGACAACAATTCCCGTGGACTCGGTGACCGCTCACGGGATAAACGACCCAAGTGAGCGGACGCAGCGGTAACAGAAGAGTGGGTGCCTCCAAAACAATGATAAATTATTTTCATTATGCATCACCTAGTGCTTGACGATGTAATAAACTCCGTTTTCCAGGTCGTGCACCATGGCGTCCAGGGTACTGGCCAGGTACCGGGCAACTTTTTCTTTTTCCTCTGCGCTGTCCGCAATGAAAATCGGCACGGCCCCGGCGACCTTGTTTCTATTAGTGGTTATCACGGCCAGGATTTCCTTGGCTGCTTCGCTCATTTTTGTTCACCCCCGATCAGAGCGGTGCCGGCTCAATCCGAGGCAATCCGTCCGGCCTGAGTTTTTAAAGGTTTAAGGCGGGCACTTTCTAGTAAAGGTGTCCTTCTTACCGCAGCCAAAAGAGCCTCGATATCCTTTTCCAGGGGCACTATGTAAAGAGCTACAGCTCCGGTGTCGATGTTTTTGCGCACCAGCGGGGTAAATTCCGGCCTGTCTACTTCGTTTTTGCTGCCCATAATCACCGCCGCAGTGTGCGAGATGGCCATACGCTGGCCCATGTCGTGCAAAGTGGCCCGGGAATTGTCATTTAAGGGTTTAATCATTACTCCCAGCGCGTCATGCAAAATTTTTTCTCTGGATTCCCGCAGCCCCACCGTCATGATGTTAATATCGCCGACGAAAAGGAGGGTATCTTTGAAATGAATTTCTGCCGGCACAACCTCGCAGATGTCGCCAACTACTTCGCCGGCCATAAACCTGACGCTGGCGATTAGTAGTACCACGGCGGCAGCCAAGGCGTACCAAAGCCCGGCCAGGGCGACGGCGCTGGTAATGAAAGCTGTGGCCATTACCAGGTAATTACGGGCTTCAAATGTTCTGGCAATACCTTCTATGTAGTCTTTGCCGCGCTTTTCCAGCCGCATTTCCTCGAGGTTTTGCAGGGTTTCCCGTTCAATATTCCTAATTTCCCGAAACTGTTGGGCGGCCAGGGCTAAAAAGGTGAAAGCGGTAAAATCTTTATTTATCAGGGCGGGTATTGCCACGGCACCCAGAGCTGCCGCAATGGCTCCCAGTGAAAGATGCGATATTAACCCATGGGGGTAGCCTGGATACTGTCGGTAATCCAGCCGCATCATAAAAATGCGAGCAATTATTCCGGCCAAGCTTCCGGCGATGATGTTAAGTAAATACTGTTCCAACCAATTCACCTCTATTGGGGACATACCTCGACCCCAAAGACATACCCCATATCAGAGGTGTGTCCCCTTTCCGCTGATATGACATACCTCGACCCCAAAGACATACCCCATATCAGAGGTGTGTCCCCTTTCC